>JAAYLO010000374.1 GCA_012521855.1 Halanaerobiaceae bacterium | reverse complement strand
GAAAACAGGACATCATATCTTTTCCTGGCACCATTTTATATAATATTTTTTATCTTTACTATTTTACCGGTTATTATCGCTATTATCCTGAGCTGTACCCATTACAATATGCTTGAACCGCCACAGTGGGTTGGACTGCAGAATTATCTGAAACTCTTTCTGGATGATGAGGTCTTTCTGATTGCCATAAAAAACACCATTGTCTTTGCTATAGTTACGGGCCCGGTCAGTTATACTGCCTGTTTGTTGCTGGCCTGGATGATTAATGAGCTTCAGCCCAAAATAAGGGCTTTTCTTACCCTGATTTTTTATGCACCTGCCCTGACAGGGATGGTTTATTATGTTGCCAGACTGGTATTTGACGGAAGCATATATGGTTATGCCAATTCATTGCTTCTCTACTGGGGATATATCTCAGAACCGATTCAGTTTCTTAAAGATGCCAGATATATTATGCCGGTAGCAATTATCACCGTAATCTGGTCCAGCCTCGGTACGAGTTTTCTGGCCTTTATAGGGGGATTACAGGGTGTGGATGAATCACTGTATGAAGCAGGGGCTGTTGATGGTGTGCGTAACCGCTGGCAGGAGTTGTGGTATATTACCCTGCCGCAGATAGCTCCACATATGATGTTTGGTGCTATAATGACCATCACCCAATCTTTTCTGGCAGCTGAGCAATTAATCAGCCTGGTTGGATTCCCCAGTACTGATTATGCAGGCCATACCATCGTTACACATCTGCTGGATTATGGAAATATAAGGTTTGAAATGGGTTATGCTGCAGCCATAGCAGTGGTCCTCTTTGCAGGAATGATTACCATACAGAAGCTTGTCCAGAAATATCTGGGCAGATTAAAGGGTGATGCATAGTGAAATTAAAAATAAGTATAAGGAAAAAAAGGGTTACCCGGTCAGCAGGCGGAGATATTTTTATCTTCACATTACTGGCTGTAATTGCAGTATTGATGGCATTACCAATGGTTTTTATGATCAGTAGTGCCTTTAAACCAATGCATGAATTATGGCTGTATCCGCCCCAGTTTTTTGTAAGAAATCCTACTCTGCAGAACTTTGTAGATCTCTTTGTCCTCATGAGGGATTCCTGGGTACCCATGTCCCGGTATTTTTTCAATACTGTTTTACTGGTGGTTCTGGGCACAGGGGGATATATAATATTTGCCTCTATGGGTGCTTATCCTCTGGCCAAACATGACTTTTATTTTAAGCCATTACTCTTTCAGAGTATAATTCTGTCATTGATGTTTACTCCTGCAGTTACAGCAATACCAAATTACCTGATAATGGCTAAAATAGGCTGGATTGATAATTATATGGCACTCATTGTACCTGTATGGGCAGGGAGCCTGGGCCTGTTTTTGATGAGACAATTCATGGTAGCTATGGTCCCTGATGAAATACTGGAATCAGCAAGAGTAGACGGAGCTACTGAATGGACAATTTTCTGGAAGATAGTAATGCCCATGGTCAAACCAGCCTGGCTGACTTTGATGATATTGTCAGTACAGCAACTCTGGAGGGAGTTTGGAACAAGATTTATTTATACGGAGCAACTAAAAACACTCCCATATGCCTTAAATCAAATTGTCTGGAGCGGCCTGGCCCGGCAGGGTGTTTCCTATGCAGTAAACTTACTGATGATTTCCGTGCCGATCATTATCTTTGTCATTAACCAGTCCAGAGTAGTTGAGACCATGAGTACCAGCGGAATTGATTGATCAGAACTTAGTGTAAAATAAGTTTTGGAGAAATATTAGAATAAAATAGAAAGAAGGCTCCTTATTTGATAAATGGGACAACTACCATGGTAAAATTAGTGTATGTACATGAGGGGAAAGAGAAAAAAACTGCAGGAATCAGTTGAAGAATCCCCATTACTTCTCCGGTTTATAAAAAAATACAGAAGAAATATGGTTAGAAGTTATAGATTATATTGATGAGCACTATGATCTGGACAATATTGAGACGATATATCTTGCCGGAGACGGTCCTTCCTGGATTAGGGAGGGTCTCAACTGGTTACCCTGCTCCAGATATGTACTGGACAGATATCATTTAAATAAATATGTTTTACGGGCAACAGGTCATATACCCGGGAAGAGGCCG
>JAAYLO010000373.1 GCA_012521855.1 Halanaerobiaceae bacterium | reverse complement strand
TTGTATAATAGTATTCATAAGAAGACTCCTTTCTAAATGTTTTGTTTGTCACTTAACATTTTATCAAATAAGGAGTCTTCTTTCTATTTTATTTTAATATTTCTCCAAAACTTATTTTACACTAACTGGTATTATTATATAAATTATATTGGCCCTTAACAAATCTATAATCATTTATTGTTTTTTATCAATGGGTTTTTCCAGGCAGTGATTCACAAAAGTTTCTCCCTGTATTTTTCTCTGAATCTGGCCAGTTTCGGAGAAATTACAGCAGAACAATAAGCCTGGCCGGGATTTCTATCATAATAATCTCTATGATAATCTTCTGCCGGATAAAAGCTTTCAAATTTTGTCAGCTGCGTTACTATAGGGTCAGCATATACCTGCTCCTCTTCCATCTCCCTGATAAAATTCCCGGCTGTCTCCTTCTGTTCATCTGAATGATAGAAAATAGCAGAACGGTATTGCGTTCCTATATCAGCTCCCTGTCTATTAAGAGTTGTGGGATCGTGGACAAAAAAGAAAATCTCAAGCAGATCCCTGTAACTTATTATTTTCGGGTCAAAGGTAATCTGTACTGCCTCAGCATGACCTGTTGTGCCTGAACAAACCTCTTCATATGTAGGGTTTTCCTTTGTTCCCCCAGAATAACCCGGGATTACTTCGATGACCCCTTTCAGTCTTTTAAAAATAGTTTCCATACACCAGAAACAACCGCCTGCTAAAGTAGCCTTTTGATTTTTCTCCATAAACGGGACACACCCCTTTCTATTTTCCTGTTTCAAATAAGCCGATTAATTCAATAACGGGCAATCTCTTTACCAAATTCAACGGCTGATTTCTTAGCATCTTCATCAGGATTCCATTGATTTCCGAAAGCTTCTCCTATAATTTCAAAACCCGCATCCTTCATTAATTCAACAATAATTTTTGGAGACTCACCGCTCCAGCCGTAACATCCAAAACCAGCAGCTTTCTTATCTTTAAATTTCAGGGTTTTAATATAGGAAATAAAAGCAGCAATTGAATGTAAAATACTGTTTCCGATAGTCGGAGAACCGACTACAACTGTCTTTGATTTAAATACTTCTGTTGTTACATCATTTATATCGCTTTTTGCCAGATTGAATAGTTTTATCACAACATTCTGATCTTCATAGGCTATACCTTCTGCTATTTTTTCAGCAAGTACTTTTGTTCCATTCCACATGGTATCATATACTATAGTAATCTGATTTTCCTGATAATTCCCGGACCATTCCATATATTTCTCAACAATCCGCATCGGATTATCTCTCCAGATAATACCATGGCTGGTAGCTATTATTTCAATCACTAAATTCATAGCCATAATTTCATCAAGCTTTTTTCTCAAAATATGACTGAAAGGAGCCAATATGTTAGCATAATATTTCATTGACTCTTTAAACAAATCACACTGGTCAACCTGGTCGTTAAACAACAGCTCTGTTGCATAATGTTGTCCAAAAGCATCATTACTGAACAAAATATTATCTCCGGTCAAATATACCGCCATACTATCCGGCCAGTGCAACATGGGCATCTCCACAAACACCAATTCTTTTCCATTTCCAATATCCAATTTATCGCCAGTCTTTACTATATTAAAATTCCAATCCTGATGGTAATGGCCTTTAAGAGATTTAACAGCATTAGCAGTA
Organism: Halanaerobiaceae bacterium; assembly: GCA_012521855.1. GTDB lineage: Bacteria > Bacillota > Halanaerobiia > Halanaerobiales > DTU029 > JAAYLO01. The sequence continues at coordinate 3,385 of JAAYLO010000373.1, read as the reverse complement.
CAATATATTGGTGTATCAGGAATATGCTTCATAAGCTCCGGTAAAGCCCCGCTATGATCTATCTCACCATGATTTATTATTATATAATCTATTTTGTTCAGGTCTATTTCTTCAGAAAGATTATGTACGAATTCTGCTGCAAATGGAATCCACACTGTATCGATCAGAATATTTTTCTCTTCCTTAATTAAGTATGAATTATAAGTTGAACCATTATGTGTAGAATACTCATCACCATGAAATCTCCTTAACTCCCAGTCAACCTTTCCAAGCCAATATACATTATTTTTAACTTTCTTCTTCATGATTAATCATACTCCCTGTATGTTTGTTATTAAGCTCACCTGGATTTTTCCATGTGTTTTTTGAAACTGCCTGTTACTATCTATTTTATTCTTAAAATGCAAATATCCTCTCTCCATTATAGAAATTTATAGTATTTTCATTTTTACCCTGCTTTAAAGAAAATACAGTCCATCCTTTTTTGCAGGTCAATTATCAATCACTCCTTTAGAATAATAAAAACTCTTCAATACTCTTTCCCATAAAATGTTTTTATATACACGAGAAAGGGAATTCTTACAGCAGGCATAACCAGGTAAGCTACAGGCAGGTTCGGAGCAGGTATACCCCTGCTTAAAGAAAGGACCAAATGAGGATTCTTAAGAATAAAAACACCCCTGTCCCGGATTTTACAACAGGACAGGGGTGTTTTATTTTATTTCGCAATAGCTTTAAGAACTAAATCTTCTGTTAAATCACTTTTGTAAATACTCCAAACTGCCCTTCTGCCTTCAATATAAGTTGTATTGGCTTCTATTATCTCTCCGGGCAGTGTTATATCCACAGAAAACATTAAACTATCCGTATCTTCAGTGACACTTTCTACCATCTTTGGTATATCCATTATGAAACTATATGTACCATCATTATTCTGCACAAAAGTAATGTATTCATGATTGGTTATATCAACAGGTCCCTTGCTTAGAAAGGTATGATATACATAATCATAATCATCCACAGTCCGTATTTCCTTTTCGTATGTATATCCGGTCTGCAATTCCATGATACTGGATCTTAATGAATAGGTAATGACCTCACTTTCCTCAGCCGCCATATATAAATCAGCTATCAAGGTAAAAGTGACATCAGCAGTACCATTTTCGTAGATAATAAAACTGGTATACGACTCCATACAACCTGTCAAAAAAGCCAGAGTAAACAACAGTAAAGATCCTAATAATACTAACCTCTTAAGATTCATTTCCTCACCCTTTCAGTATTAATCATAGATCGTATAACCCACTAAAAACTATTGTATCCCCCCTGGAATCTCCCCCTTTATTTTTTTATAATATTAAACTCTCTTTCCTTCTCCTTTAATATCTAAAAAAATTTAATTATAAACTAAATAATCCTCCTGCATTAATCAAGTGTCCACAGTACCATAATTGTTTAACCTTAAAAAAAACTTATATGTATATTCCCCATAAAAATGATAATTCCTGCTATTTTTATTAATAAAAACAAAAATTATAATAGATATAAGAAAGAGCCTGTCATATCCCGCCAGGCTCCCATCATATTCATGATCATTTTCATAAATAAAAAATGGTAGACCATCGGGGGCTCGAACCCCGAACCGCCTGATTAAGAGTCAGGTGCTCTGCCCGTTGAGCTAATGGTCTACGTAATAAAAAATTATTATTTTTTACTGGGGTGGGTGATGGGGCTTGAACCCACGACCTCAGGAGCCACAATCCTGCGCTCTAGCCAACTGAGCTACACCCACCATGTTATTTATCACTGCAGTTCTTACTTCTCAGGTCAAGAAAAATGGCGCGCCTGAGAGGATTCGAACCTCTGGCCTACGGATTAGAAGTCCGTTGCTCTATCCTGCTGAGCTACAGGCGCAATGGAGCGGGAAACGAGATTCGAACTCGCGACCCTTAGCTTGGAAGGCTAATGCTCTAGCCAGCTGAGCTATTCCCGCATTATGGTCGGAGCGAAAGGATTTGAACCTTCGACCCCCTGTTCCCAAAACAGGTGCGCTACCAAACTGCGCCACGCTCCGACTTCTTGTAATTCGTTGTCACGAAACTGTTGTTCTGACAGCAAATATTAGTATATCGCAAAATGATTAAATGGTCAAAAACTGATAATCCTCATAATCGCCTATTTTCAGCTTATATAAGCCTTTACAGCAAATTATCTACTTATACCTCTCATTTACTGCATCTCTCAATTTCCGTAAAGCATCAGCCCTATGACTTATTTTATTCTTCTTTCTCAATGATAATTCAGCCATTGTTTTCTTATACCTGGGAACATAAAATATAGGATCATATCCAAAACCATTTTTACCGCGTGGTTCTAATTCTATTATGCCCTCACAGCTGCCCTCAACCACGATCTCTTCACCAGTAAGCGGATCCACCATGGCCATCACACATACGAAATGGGCAGTCCTCTCCTCCCGGGGAAAATCCTTTACTTCTTCAATCAGTTTTCTGATATTTTCTTCATCTGTAGCATTCTCTCCCGCATATCTCGCAGAATATATGCCCGGCCTTCCACCTAGACAGTCAACAACCAGTCCAGAATCCTCTGCAAGAGTCCTCAATCCAGTACCATCAGCCCTTTCCCTGGCTTTTTTCAGCGCATTACCCCTGAAGCTTTGTCTATCTTCTATCACATCAGGTAATCCCGGAAAATAATCAAGGTCGATAATACGAAATCTTATTGTCCGTAAATTACTTAAGTAATCTTTAATTTCCCTCAATTTATCCTTATTAGTACTCGCTACTAATAAAGTTGATGTTCTCATTTATCACACTCCAGACTCTCCTTTTGTATAATAACTAATTCCTTTATACCTTTTTCGGCAAGATCCAGAAAACTGTTCATTTCCTCAAGGGTAAAAGGCTTCTTTTCAGCAGTACCCTGTATTTCTACAATTTTTCCACTTTCCGTCATGACAATATTCATATCAACCTGTGCCTGTGAATCTTCTTCATAACACAGATCAAGTAAAATTTCATCATTTACCATTCCAACACTTATAGCAGCAACGAAATCTTTCAGCGGTGATTCTTTTATAATACCCTCTCTCAGCATATAATTAACAGCATCCACCAGTGCAACATAAGCACCGGTTATTGAAGCAGTACGTGTTCCTCCATCAGCCTGCAATACATCACAGTCTACCCAGATAGTTCTTTCTCCTATCTTTTCAAGATCTACAACTGCCCTTAAGGATCTTCCGATAAATCTCTGTATTTCTCTGGTCCTACCGGCTGTCTGTCCTTTAGTAGACTCGCGGACAGTTCTATTGTGAGTTGAACGGGGAAGCAAAGAATATTCTGCAGTCAGCCATCCAGTATTT
>JAAYLO010000372.1 GCA_012521855.1 Halanaerobiaceae bacterium | reverse complement strand
GTCTGCAGCGGTGCTGTATAGACATCCCCATGGACTATACTGGTATAGACTTTCAGCTCATTTCCCATAATTCCGGGTATTTCAATCTTTCCATGTATTATTATTCTATCATTCAAGTTTTCACTATTTTTACTGCACCCAGTAAAGACAGCCAGGATTAGGATTAGTGGTAAAACAGTTCTTATAAGCAGAGTAGATTTATTTTTCATAATGAATACCTACTTTCATTTTTTCGACTTCTATTTCGATTTTTATAGTGTAATAAATTATATCTTTTAAATGAAATCCCTTCAGGTATTTGATGGAAATTTTTCTTTGCAGGGATTAATGATAAATGGTAGAATAATAATTAAGTGAGAATTTTGCCTTTATCATTATTAATTAATATAGGCAAGCAAAGGAGTTTCAGCGATGTATAGATTATTGAGGAGAGGAAGTTTTTTCATATATTTTATTATAGAGAAAGTATGGAGAAAAAAAATAATTGATATATACCTGATTAAGGAATTCATAAATCCATATTTCGTTGGTGTAGCAATTATCACCATTATTGGATTGAGCGGTATATTATTTGAAATTTCTGACTGGTTAATTGTAAAAGAGGTTGACCCAGGTGCAGTATTCAGAATCCTTTTCTACCGGCTTCCGGAAATTATAGTAAAGACATTTCCTGCTGCGGTTCTTTTTGCGACAATATCAGCCATGTCCAGGCTGAACCGGGAGAATGAGTTTACAGCATTAAGGCTGGGAGGTATCAGTCTTTACAGGTTAATGGTCCCGCTGATTATAATGGGTATTCTGGTCAGTATTTTAACCTTTTTTGTAAATGAATATGTTGTACACTGGGCTAATCACCAGGCTGAAAATATTATCAGACAGTATGTATTGAAACAGGAAATACCTGATGTACAGGATAACGTGTTTTTCAGGGGTCCGGAGGGAAGGCTTTTTTTTGTAAACAGGTATGATGAAAAGGAACAGAGGCTTGAAAATATAGTGGTTTATGAGATGAGTGAAAAAAAAGAATTTCCAGTAATTATTACAGCCCAATATGGCGAAGTTTATGGAAACAGATGGCGGCTGAAGAACGGGATCATTCATCGCTATCAGGAAAATGGTGAAATATATCAGGCTTTCCTCTTTGATTCAATGGAATATGAGGTTGCCAGTGAGATAGAGGGATTTTATGGAAACCAGAAGACCCCTAAAGAGATGAGCAGAAAAGAGTTAAAAAAAAATATCGAACTCTTTCAAAGAAGCGGTTATATAGTTCCCCATCTCCTGATAGAATATCATTTAAGATTATCCTTACCGGTGACTGCTTTGATTTTTATTTTAATCGGAACACCTTTAAGTCTATATAGTAAGGATAGTAAGGCCATGGGTTATATTTTTACTATTGTGATTGTACTTGCTTATTATGTATTATCATCTGTATTTTACTCATATGCCAGAAAAAGTGTAATAGATCCCTTACTTGCAGCATGGCTCCCCAATATAATATTTGGAATCATTGGTGTGATATTATTGATCTGGCGGGAGGCCTGGCAGGATCGGATCTCCAGGTTTTCCAGAGTTCTTCCAGTGTTTTTTTTTCTTTTATTTATCTTATTATCAGCCGGTCCAGTGCAGGCAGATAATTTAAAGGTCAGTAGTGCTGCAAGATTGAGTTATAATCAGGAACTGGGGAAATATGAGCTTACTGGAGATATCAGAGGACAATACGGCCGTTTTTATATACTGGCAGATAAAGTTACTATCAAAATGGAAGACGGAAGTGAAAGGCCGGTTTCCAGAGTTGAGGAGATTTACTTTGAGTCCAGCAAATTTTCAGGCTGTGATCTGGAGGAACCTCATTATTATTATGAAGCCAGAGAGGTAATCATCTATCCGGATGACCACCTTATAGCAAAACATGTTGTCTTCCGCGAACTGAATGGAAAGCTGCCCCTTTTTTACTGGCCTTATCTATATATTTCCCTGAAAGATGAGGAACAGCATTGGAGTACACAGGTAGGCTATTCTTATAACCGGGGTTGGTTTTTGAAGGCTACCTACCACTACTGGTATCAGGACCGGCTTCCGGGAGAATTGTATCTGGATTATTATACAATATCCGGTTATGCCGGTGGTTTTAAACAGCATTTTTTTTATGAAGATGATTTAAAGGGATATTTATATTTGTATGGACAGGAAAACAGGACAGATATACCCGGGCTGTTTAACTGGAGAGGGGAGATAAGTATTGATAATGACAAAAACCAGTGGAAAACAGATACACGGATTCAATATATTAATTATGATAATTACAGTGATTTAAATGGAAAGATTTATCTCAAGAATGATACTGATACCTGGTCAGTGAATTTAAGCTCAGATTTCAGGAGCAAAGATTATTATGAATCAGAGCTCAATGATGATAAAAAGCTGGAATTTAACCTGACTTACAATAAAAAATATGAAAATAACTGGAGGCATTATCTGAATTTATACCGGGAATATAAATATAATATTGAAGATGGTTTGAACCAGCGTTGGGGAGGTATGACATATCTGGCAAGAGACCTGGGCAAACTGGATTATAGAATAACCCTACGGAGAGATGCTCCAAAATTTCCTGATAAAGATGAAGAAGATGAAGGAGTTACTTATTACAGCTGGCCTGAGCTGGAACTGAATTATGATTTTACCGGGCCATTCAGGAGCAGTTTTGTATTGGGCAGATATTATGAAGATGTTTCTAAGATTGAAGGCCTGAAAGGCCAGGCTGAACTTTCCTATAATAAATCCTGGAATTTGAGCAGCAAAGCCAGACTGGATACCAGACAGAGTATTGCAGGAAGGATATATAGAGTTGATGAAATAAAGAATAATAGATATTTTTACACAGAAAATACCATCAACGGCTATCCCTATCAGCTTTCTTATGCGAACACAAGCACCCTGACGATGAATATACTGTCCGGCCTGACCTGGACGAACAGATATTATTTTACTGATTTTATAGGCCAGAGCCCGTTTAATTTCGATAAGGCCTATCTTCAGGAGAACATATCCAGCACTTTAAGTTACCGTAAAGGCGGCCTTAGTACCGAGCTTTCTACAACTTATGATATTTATAATCAAGAATATTCTCCTCTAAGATTGAGATCTTCCTGGAGAAATCAGAAATGGAATATTAATCTGGGTACTTACTATGATATTGAAAAAGGGATTTTTGCTGATCTGGTTTTAACAAGTAAATACAAAGATGATCTCTGGCAGGTAAACAACGGATTGAGATATGATCTCAATAACCATGTATTAAAGAGAATAGATAATCAGATTATTTATAAACTTGATGATGAATGGTATTTTGAGTTAAACAATATTTATGATATTCTGGATCAGGAAATAGAAACTGCCAATGCCACATTGAAAAAGGTTTTTCACTGCCGCTCATTAACTTTCCGTTATGATTATATAAAACAGGAGTATTCTGTGGAATATAATATCAATTTATTCCCTGAAAACAAAATAATGATCGGAAGCAGTGCTGAAGATTCTTTCATGTTTGATGTAGGACTGGATGAATTGCTTGATATGAAATAAAAATATATTTAAAGAAATGATATAAGTTTGGTTAAGGGGGAACATTAATGAAAAATATTTTACTGTCTCTTTTATTGTTATTGCTTATCAGCTCTGTTTTACTGGCTGAAGAAGATATGGCTGAAAAAAAAGAGTCCCTGATTATGAAAGTAGGGCATTTTGAAAAAAAAGAAGAGAAGATAATGGGAACAGGCGGGGTTATTGTTCTAAAAGCAGATATAGAGATTACTGCTAAAGAGCTTATATATTATGAAAAGGAGAAAAGAGCAGAGATAAGTAATGATGTGCACCTGGTTCATGATAAAGGTGAGATATCGAGCAATACAATGGAAGCCTGGCTGGAGGATGACCAATATATTTTTCAGGGTAATGTAAGGATGGTCCAGAATTTGACAGACGGTAAATTCAACCTTATGAGTCCCTATCTGCTGCTCTTTAAAGAAGATAATTCCTTTCAGGCCAAAAGAGGTGTTGTCATCGAGTATAATGAGAGGACCATGAAGGGTGAAGAAGTAATATATAATGATCAGGAAGAAACACTGGAACTAATCGGCAATGTTTATATAGAGGAGGAAAACGGTGACTGGGTCAGGAGTGAAAGAGCCGTATTCTATCTGGAAACAGAAGAATTCAATGCTGAAGGCGGAGTAGAGCTGGAGATAAAAATTTGATCAGAACAGCAATTTAACCAGAAATTGCATAGGTAATTCAATTTACATCAACTTCTATCAGGTGGTATAATAATCACTGGATAGGAGTGGATAACATATGTTTCTATTGAAGTCAGATTTTAGAAAAGATATAGTTATTCTGCTGATTGCCTCTATCATTCTGGGTACACTGCTGGTATTGGGCGGTGGTTATCTGGCAGATAATTATTTTGTAAATATGGTCAGTACCATAATCGGTGACTACGGTGAGTATGATCTTTTGTTTACAATCAGTAGTGATAAGGAAGAGATTGCTTTAGAACAGATCAGGGAAATAGCTGAAAAAACTCTACCAGGTTCAAAGTTAAAGGCCGGGCCCAAGGTTATCGGGAGTAGTAATTATTTACTTAAAATACCTGAAGAATATAAAAAGAGAAGAGATATATATAAATCTGGGGAAGTATTTCTCTGATATCCCCGGCCTGATGAGCAGGACCATTATGACAGAACCCCGTCTTTCCATCAGAGGGTTCAGGGGGAGGTCCCGTTCCTTTATAAGGCCCCTGATAGAAGAAATAGAGGGAATTGATTTTATTTATCCGACAAGTGATGGTTTTGATATTATTGTAGAAAAACAGGAATTGCTTCCTGAAGTCAGAAAAAAGATAAATGAGATATTGAAACAATATAAATTGCTGGAGATCAGATATCCCCTGAATCAACACCCTGAGGAACTCTCCGAAAAAGCGGAAGAGATAATCAGTGTTCTTTCAGAGGATCTGCCTGAAGTTATTAATGTAACAGAGAATAATAATAGCGGCCAGGTTTCTTTGCTGAGCAGCCTGAGACAGATGAAAACTTTTCTTTTGTCATATGCCAGTAAGGTAGTAATTGAAGGACTGGAAAATAGTTATAGTATAGCTTCGGGAAACAGGCTCGTGGCCAGGGCTGAGGATGGCAGATATCTGGAACTGAAGGTTATTGACAATAAAAACGGGCAGATAACTGCTATCATTCAGCAGGGAGCTCTGGAAGATCTGCCTGGTAATAAGATAGAGGTCTTTTATTCCGGCAGCAGGGTGACACAGGGAGAGAAGCTGGGAGATGGGTTTATTCATAATCCGAGACAGGATCTGGCCCATACTCTGAATAGACTTACAGAGATTACACCTGTCCTGAATGATTTTATAGCCCAGAGTGAGCAGCTGGTCGATTATAGTGAGAAAATAGACGGAGATTTTGCCGAAATTAATCATGGTTTGAGCCAGCTCCAGGAAATCAGCGGAAGACTCAACAGTTCCCTTATTGAATGGCAGCAGGAAGGCCTGTCCGGTTTTCTGGAAGAATTACTCCTGATCCTTGATGATATAAAAAACAATGTTGGAGATATTTCTGATATAAAGAAGGATTTAATCCAGACCAGTAATAAGCTGAAAGAGGGGGCCGGCCTGATTGAGGAGAGACTTATCTATGTTCCCCGCAGTAATAGTATTTATGAACAGCTTTTTGATCTAAAAGAGGTCTTTCTGCAAATATCAAAGGGCCTTGATGAACAATATGACCTGGTTACAGAGAGAATGAAGGACATGGACCCGGTTCTCAGCTCTATTGAAAACTGGCAGACCAAAATAAACTCGCTTTTAAAGGTAGAAGCGGCCTTAAACAGCGGTGCAAACTGGCAGGAAGTGGACAGCCTGATCAGCCAGGTAGAAGATACGGTCAGTGTATTTGATACAAAACAACTACAGGAAAGACTGCTTTCAATACAGGAAATTCTGCTGGAGCTTAAAAGCACCCAGATTTCAGTAGTCCTGAATCAGTTATCATATATTCAGAATTCTTTGCCTGATATGAAGGAAGAAGAGATAGTTGAGACAATTAATCTTATTGACAGGTATATTGCAGGTGAAGTAATACCTGGTGACCAGATCCAGTTGCTGATAAAAGGTTCCTATGACAGCAAAAAAGTTATCAATTTCATAAAAAGGATTATTGCGAATCCAGCAGTAAACTATATAGAAATGGATGCAGGATTGATACAGACAAACCCCAGGACAGAGGTCTTTAACCTGTTAAGACAGGTAAAAGCCCTTATTTCTGTAATAATTGCCTTTATCTTTACTGTTTTTATGCTGATTATGGATCATAGCCTGATTATCAGTATTCTGCGGCTGAATCATTGCAGGGCATCTTTATACGGGTTTTTCACAGGGGCTTTTTTATTCAGCATGATCTGTTTAATTACCAGGGTGGATTTTCCTTACCTGAATTTACTGACTGAGATTGCCATCGGAGGTATTTCAGGACTACTGGTAGCATTATTGTCAAATATGCTGAATCCTGTTAATAATGAAGAATGGGAAGCAGGAGTCGCCCTTGGTTTTTCTCCGGCGGAGATTATGCATGAAATTATAATACCTGCAGGGAAACCTGGTCTTTTGTATTTGTTAAATTACCCGAAAATAATTTTTAAGGGCTAAGTGGTACAGTGGAGGAGGGCAGCGATGCTCAGAATAAATAATCTGAAAAAATGCTATGATAAAAATATAGTTCTGGATGGAGTAGATTTTCATCTGAAGGAAGGCGAGATTGCAGCAGTGATGGGCCCCAGCGGGTGTGGCAAGTCTACCTTTATCCGCTGTATAAACAGGCTGGTTGAACCTGATTCAGGAGAGATTTTTTTTCATGATATTCCCCTGCATGAATTACAGGCGGAAGAGATGGAAAAGGTCCGTCAGAAGATTGGTTTTGTATTTCAACACTTCAATCTGATCAATCGTCTTTCAGTAAAACAGAATGTTGCACTGGGCTTGATAAAACAGGGATTTACAATAGAAGAAGCATATGAGAAGGCACTGGCTGTTTTGAAAGATGTGGGCCTGGAAAAGCTGGCCGATAGTTCTGTGGACAGGCTCAGCGGTGGAGAAAAACAACGGGTAGGTATTGCCAGGGCACTGGTTATAGAACCTGATCTGATTTTGCTGGATGAACCAACGGCCTCCCTTGATCCTATTCTGGTAAGAGAGGTACTGGATGTTCTGGAGGAAATAGCCATGAAAAGAAAAAACACTTCCATGATTATTGTGACACATGAGATTAGTTTTGCCCGTAAGGTGGCTGACAGGATATATTTCATGGATCAGGGCAGCTTTATAGAAAGCGGTGAACCTGAACTTATTCTGAATACTCCGTCTTCATGGATAGGTAAAAAGTATAAAAATATTATTAATTATAATTTAATATAAGAAAATATGCAGGAAATCTGCATTAAATATTGAATAATGATATAGATAAAAGGAAAGGGGAGGTGAAGGTGTCCCTTAATCAAATCCGGCAAAAAACCATTGCAAAATCACTGGAATTTTCTGGTACTGCTCTTCACACAGGAGAAAAAGTAAATCTGCGCTGTCTGCCTGCTGGAGCTGATACCGGCATTATTTTTCGTAGAGTTGATCTTGAAAATAAACCTGAAATTAAAGCAGAGCCTTATAATGTGGTCTCTACCAGGAGATGTACAAGTATAGGATTAAAGGAAGATGCCAGGGTAACTGTTCATACTATAGAGCATTTCATGGCTGCTTTGTGGGGTTCTGATATTGATAATATTTTAGTTGAGATTGATAATGCTGAAACTCCTGTGGCTGATGGGAGTGCCTTAACATATATGGAGCTGATAAAGGAGGCAGGAATAAAGGAGCTTCCGGAGGAACGGTTTATTAAAAGAATTGAGGAGCCAATCTGGGCTAAAAAAGCTGATATGTATTTAGTTATTTTACCATATGAGGGATTCAAGGTGACCTATACTCTTGTTTATGATCATCCGGTTATTGGCACTCAGTTTTTTGAATATGAAGAGAACAATGATTTTTTTCTTAAAGAGATTGCTCCTGCCCGTACTTTTGGTTTTGAAAGGGAGGTAAAGGCCCTGCACAGGAGAGGGCTTGCTCTGGGGGGGAGTCTTGATAATGCTGTTTTAATCGGTGATGATAAGACAGTCAATCCATTGAGGTTTGAAAATGAATTTGTCAGGCACAAAATACTGGATATTATAGGAGATATGTTTCTTAATGGTTATATATATGGTCATATTATTGCTGTAAAATCAGGGCATCAGCTACATGTAGAGCTTGCCAAAAAGATCAGTGATAGTATCATAAAGAGATAAGAACAGGAGGAGAGTGAGATTATGTTATTTATTGAGCAGATTCAGAATTTGTTACCACACCGGTATCCATTTTTACTTGTAGATAGAATTGAAGAAATCAGCAAGGAGAAGATAATTGGAATCAAAAATGTTTCTATTAATGTGGAATTTTTTCAGGGACATTATCCTGGACATCCAATTATGCCTGGTGTCCTGATTGTGGAAACAATGGCCCAGGTGGGTGGTTTTTTGATGATGAAGGACCTGGAGAATCCTGAAGATAAACTACCCTTTTTTGCAGGGATAGACAAGACCAGGTTCCGCCGGCCGGTAGTTCCGGGTGACCAGCTGAAGGTTGTCGTAGAGATGCTGAAGTCCCGCGGTAATATTTTCAAGGTTGCTGCTAAAGCATATGTTGACGAACAGATTGCAGCAGAAGGAGAATTATTGTTTTCAATTCAGGATAAGTAATTGAGGGCTAAAATATTATGACGTTAAAGGAGGAGGCAGTTTGAAGACTAAACAGGAAGGAAAAGTACTGCACCTGACAAGGGTTCACCCTACTGCAATTATTGAGCCAGGGGCAAAGCTGGGAAGAAATGTTGAAATAGGGCCTTATAGTATTATTGGCGAGAATGTGGAGATAGGAGAAGGGACTACAGTCGGACCACATGTTGTAATTGATGGATGGACAAAAATAGGGAAGAACAACCAGATATTCCACGGTGCTTCTATCGGGCTGGAACCACAGGATATGAAGTATAGAGGAGAGGAAAGCTATCTATTTATTGGTGATAACAATATATTAAGGGAAAATGTAACTATTCACCGTGGTACTGAAGAAGGCGGCGGTGAGACCTGGATTGGAAATAATAATTTGATTATGGCTTATTGTCATATAGCTCATGACTGCCAGCTGGGGAATAATATTATTATGTCCAATGCCACCAATCTGGCCGGTCATGTTATCATTGAAGACAATGTTGTCCTGGCTGGCCTGACCGGTATTCATCAATTTGTAAGGATTGGGAAAATGGCCATGGTTGGTGCACACTCAAAAGTAGTGAAGGATGTGCCCCCGTATGTTTTGGTAGACGGCCATCCTGCCCGTGTAAATGGCATAAATGTAGTCGGACTCAGGCGAAATGGGATTAATCCAGAACTGAGAAAAGAAATTAAACGGGCCTATAAAATACTATATAGATCAAATCTAAATATATCACAGGCTATTGATAAGATGGATCAGGAGCTTAATGCAAGTCCTGAAATAGAACACTTCCTTAGATTCTTAAGAAATGCGAAGCGGGGTATCTGCAGATAAATATAAGGGGGATATAAGAT
>JAAYLO010000371.1 GCA_012521855.1 Halanaerobiaceae bacterium | reverse complement strand
ATACAGAATACCCTTTTCCGTCAGTCTCATTCTATTATCAATTATCTCAATTAACCCCATTGCAGCCAGTTTTTCTATCTCATCCCTGTAACGGGTATTCAGCTCAACCTCAAATCTTTCAGCAAAGTCATCCAGTGAAACACCCTCCATCAAACGCAAACCCATAAATATATATTCAGCCATCAGGTCCTCTTTCTGTAATAAGTGCAAATTATTGACAGGCAGTTTATCGTTTTTCAGTTCACTTATGTATCTTGATATATCAGGGAAATTGCTATATCTTACACTGCCTGTAAAACTGTGAGCAGAAGGCCCCAGTCCCAGATATGGTTTCAACTGCCAGTAAATTCTATTGTGAATAGATTCAAAGCCCTTTTTCGCAAAATTTGATATTTCATAATGCTGATACCCATGACCGATAAGCATTTCCCTTGCCAGTATATACATCCTGGCATCCAGTTCATCATGAACCCTTTGAAACTCATTATTTTTCAATGCCTCAGCCAGAGCCGTACCCTCTTCAATCTGCAGATTGTAAAGAGAGATATGCTTAAGGCCCAGTGCAATTGCTTTTTTCAGGGTATTTTCCCAGTCCTTTAATGTCTGCCCGGGTATGGCGTAGATCAGGTCTATACTATAATTATCAAAATGTTTTCCCAATAAGCCTATAATCTCCAGGGACTCTCTCACATTATGTCTTCTTCCAAGAAACTCAAGTTCCTTATCACTGAAGGACTGTACCCCCAGACTTATCCTGCTTATACCGGCCTCCTTAAAAGCAATTATCTTCTCTTCGCTTAGAGAAGACGGGTTTGCCTCTATAGTTATTTCACCTGATAAAGGGTATGAAAACCTGCTCTTTATAACATTTATGATATCCTGTAATTGCTCTATCTCCAGTAATCCTGGAGTTCCTCCTCCAAAATATATAGTCTCAATCTTTACGCTTTTCCCTTCAGAATAGCTGTTCCAGGCAGATGAATACTTTATTATTTCTTTTTTTAAGTAAGCCAGATAAGTATCCATAAGCTCCTTTTCCCGCTTTACAGAATAAAAATCACAGTACCTGCATTTCCCTTCACAAAATGGAACATGCAGGTACAGGGCAAGAGACTTATTGCTTTTCTCAAAAGATTGAATTATTCTCCTTTCTTCTGTCCTAATCATCTTCATCACGCTGTAATACTGCCATAAATGCCTCCTGAGGAATTTCCACTTTGCCGATCATTTTCATCCTCTTTTTTCCTTCTTTCTGTTTTTCCAGTAGTTTTCTCTTTCTGGTAACATCTCCTCCGTAGCATTTGGCCAGTACATTCTTTCTTAATGCTTTAATATTAACCCTTGCTACAATTCTGCTGCCAATAGCAGCCTGAATGGGAACTTCAAACATCTGGCGTGGTATCAGTTTTTTCAATTTCCTGGCCAGGGCATGCCCGCTTTGCTCAGCATTATCTACGTGAACAATAGTGGAGAGGGCATCTACAGGCTCCCCATTGATGAGTATATCAAGTTTTACAAGTTTACTATCTTTATAACCAATAAATTCGTAATCAAGGGTAGCATAACCCCTGGTCCGTGATTTTAAAAGATCAAAGAAATCTGTTATCAATTCACTTAAAGGGATTTCATAGATCAGATGTACCCTTTTTTCATCAATATACTGCATATCTTTGAATTCTCCTCTATTCTGCTGGCACAATTCCATGGCCTGGCCGACAAATTCATCAGGCAGATATATATCTGCCCTTACATAAGGCTCTTCAATTTTCGTGATTTCACTGGCCTCAGGAAAATCAGCAGGGTTTTCAATCCTCAGCACCTCACCACTGGTGTTTGTAACAATATACTCTACACTTGGTGCAGTAATCACCAGGTTCAGACCGTATTCCCTTTCCAGTCTCTCCTGGACAATCTCCATATGAAGCAGGCCCAGAAACCCTACCCTGAAACCAAACCCCAGGGCTTCTGAAGTCTCCGGTTCAAAGCTCAGGGAAGCATCATTTAACTGAAGTTTTTCCAGGGCTTCGCTGAGCAGACCGTAATCAGCATTATCAGTGGGATAAAGACCGCTGAAGACCATGGGCTTGACCTTCTTATAACCGGGCAGAGGATCTTTTGCAGGGTTCTCAGCATCTGTAATAGTGTCGCCAACCCTGCAGTTTTTCACATCCTTCACTCCGGCAATAATATATCCTACTTCTCCGGCTGAAAGTAGATTTGTTTTTTTCATATCCGGTTGGAAAATTCCAACTTCATCGACTTCATATTTTTTCTGGCTGGACATCATCATTATTCTCTGCCCCGGCTTTACTTCACCATCAACAATCCGGACATAGGCAACTACACCCTGGTATGAATCATAAAAAGAGTCAAAAATCAGGGCACGCAGGGGCTTATCCGCTGTATCAGAAGGTGCGGGTATGTTTCTGATTATTGAATCCAGTACATCCTTTATACCGGTTCCGTCTTTGGCACTGACCAGGATAGCTTCATCTATATCCAGACCGATTTCCATTAATTGTTCTTTTACCCACTCAGGGTTGGCACTGGGCAAATCAATCTTATTGATAACCGGAATCAATTCCAGATCATGCTCCAGGGCCAGATAAATATTGGCCAGGGTCTGGGCTTCAACACCCTGGGATGCATCCACTACCAGTAATGCCCCTTCACAGGCGGCCAGACTTCGGGATACTTCATAAGAAAAGTCGACATGCCCGGGTGTGTCAATCAGATTAAGCTGATATCCATTATAATCCAGACGGACTGCCTGGGCCTTTATGGTAATACCCCTTTCCCTCTCCAGGTCCATCTTATCCAGAAATTGTTCCTGCATCTCTCTTTCACTAAGCACACCTGTATATTCAAGGAGTCTGTCAGCCAGAGTCGATTTGCCGTGGTCTATATGTGCTATTATACAAAAATTGCGTATCTTATCGTTCTTCAACAAAGCTCCTCCTTCATCTTCCACTAATTTCTTAAATAATTATAACATTGAGTTGTTTTTTTATCAACAGGCTTATTCAACCCGCTTACTCTGTACTCTATACCGAAAGACAGGCACCCGTACCGGACGCCTGCCTTGAACTATTTAATTATTATTTCCCTGATGGGAATATTATAGGGATTTTTAATTAATAACCTGTTTGAGCTGATATTTTCATAAAAACTCATGACACCATTCGTTGTAGTATCTGGATAGACCCTCTGCCAGCCATAATCATCCCAATAATACAGCTCAAAAGAAGGTGTTTTCACTGTCGAAGAAATAATTACTTCTTTTATGTAAACAGGCTTTTTAACCCACTGATGGTTATACCCCCTTCCCGGGGCTACCAGCCAGTAATTGGACTCACCCTGATTGATATTTTTTATACTGACTTTATTGGAATGAGCAACTATTTTCCCAATAATAACAGCCCCCTGATCAATGGTGACTCTGGCTTCAGGTGCATAGATTCCACCTGAAAAACCATCAAACCTGCTGCCGCCGCTTATACTTAAATTGTTTCCGCCTGCTGCCAAAACTCCGGCAAGTTTTGCGCCATTATTAATTGATATATTCCCTCTTTTTGTATAAATAACCCGTGTATCCAGTTCTACTCCCCTTATTGTTATATCCGCTCTTTCAGCATAAATACTGCCATTTATCCTTGCCCCATTTTCGATTATTACATTTTTGCTTTTAGTATATAATATACCGGAAAATTTGTATCTTCCTTCTCCTCCTGCACCACCCTGGAATCTGGCCTGGCTGCCATCATGATATATTTCAAGTATTTCATATCTCCCGCTGCTATTGATACTGCTGCCGCTATGCAGATCTATATCTCCCCTGACAAAAATAGTAGCCTTTCCAGAACCCCTTATTACTATATGTCCGTTTGAGCCAAAAGTGAGATTATTTACACTGATAACAATATCACCATGACCTGTATCTATCTCCAGGGTAGATTCAATATGTAAATTTTGATAATAACAACTCTGGCTAATAACTGCTGGCTTAGACCTGTCTTTAATTACCGCACTGGACATGCGCTTTAAACCAGGGGGGGCAGTCTTGAATTCAGGAAAATAAGGCAAAATGTTATCCTGGACTGGATTATAGGATGTTTTTTCGTCAATTGCTGTTAAACCTCCAATATAGAGCTCCAGATCGTTTTTGCCTGCTCTGTATCTCATTGCAGCCCCCATGGGCTCTGTATCAGCAAATAGTTGTAATGAGATTATAATTGTTATAATACTTAAAACCAGGATAATTCTTGCTCTCATATATATACCTCCTAAAGCTCAATCATTTAATATATTACAGTTTAAAATGATCGATTGACAATATTATGCAGTTTTCTAGTCTTTTTTTACCTTATTCTGTCTGGATCATATACCAATAAGGCCTGCCCTTTTTCTACATATAATCCGGGAAAAACCCTGTTCTGATATTTCTTGCCTTTAAGCTCCCCGGCAAGTACTTTTTCCACAAGAAATATAACATTATTGAAATATTCCAGATCAAGCGGTTTATTACCGACTTCTTTTATATGCCCGGGATATATCCTCCTGAATTCATCCTTTCTTTTCTCCAGTTTCTTAAGGCTTATCAGATATTCAGCCAGCGGTAATGCACCAGGGACATGCATCCACAAATGACCGGTTCCTATGGCATCACCGCTTATTAATATCTCATTCTCTGTATCCAGCAGGACGATTGAACCAGGGGTATGTCCCGGAAGTTCAATTACTTCCAGTTTCCTGTCTCCCAGATCAAAAATATCACCATCTTTAATATCCCTGAAATCCGCTATATCAAGATCCAGGATATCCTCAAAGAGAGAAATAATCTCTTCTTCTTTGTGGGACATATATGGATTTTCAAATAAATCTGCCTGCCCTGTATGATCCCAGTGGGCATGTGTGAGTATAAGCTCCAGTGGTTTGTCTGTTATTTTTTCCACAAAGCCCTTCAAATCACCGGTTCCCATACCTGTATCTACCAGTAGGGCTCTATCCCTGCTTTCCACTACATACATACTGCTGTTCCTATAATCTGATATCACCCATAATCCCGTTTCCAATTTTATCAGTTCATATTCTTTTCTTTTATCCATGATAAAATTAAGCCCCCCTGTATAAAAAAACTATAATATTTATTATATAAATTCGATTATCCTTAATAAAATCCCTTTATTATTATTAATTTTTTTTAAATAAGGAAAAGTTTACTGCCAGCTGCACAATCTTGTGATATAATTTAAATAGTGTAATAATTCTAAAAAAAAAGGAGGATAAAAATGAATGATTTCAGCCACCGTAAAACAGATGTAGTAATCAGGGTCTTTGCTGAAGATAAAAGCCCTCTGCAAAATGAGAAAGTAACTATAAAACAAAAAAATCATAAATTTCTCTTTGGCTGTAACGGCTTTGAAATTATCCCTTATGCCAATGGAACCCTTGAAGGCCCTTCCAGAGAACTTGCCCTGAAATACATTGAAAAATTTCTCGGCTTATTTAATTTCGTAACACTTCCCTTTTATTGGGCAAGGTTTGAACCAGAACAGGGAAAACCCGATACTGAGAGTTTACTTAATACTGCCAGGTGGTGTAAAGAACATAATCTGGTCACAAAAGGCCATCCCTTATGCTGGCATACCCTTGCTCCTGACTGGTTATTGCCCTTGAGCAATGAAGAAACTCTCGATCTCCAGATCAAACGGATTCAGAGAGATGTCAAAGATTTTGAAGGATTAATAGATATGTGGGATGTCATCAACGAAGTAGTAATCATGCCGGTATTCAACAAATATGACAATGGCATTACCCGTATCTGTAAACAACTGGGAAGATTCAATACCATCAGGACCATGTTTGAAACAGCCCGTTCAACCGGCACCACTGCTGTCCTTATCCTTAATGATTATGATGTTTCTCCTGCCTATGAAATCCTTATCGAAGGATGTCTGGAAGCAGGGGTCAGGATAGATGTTATCGGTATCCAGTCCCACATGCATCAGGGTTACTGGGGACTGGAAAAAACCCAGAGAGTACTGGAACGTTTCTCCGTATTCAATATTCCTATCCATTTTACTGAAACATCTATTATCTCAGGAGAAATAATGCCTCCTCACTATAATGATCT
>JAAYLO010000370.1 GCA_012521855.1 Halanaerobiaceae bacterium | reverse complement strand
TTCCATTATTGCAAAACCGCCGTTCATCCCCTGATAGGAGACTATGGGAATACCTGCCTGGCAGATAGTTTCAATATCACGGTAGATGGTTCTGGGTGAAACCTCAAAATATGCAGCCAGTTCTGCTGCGGAGATTTTCTCTCTATTCAGTAAGAGCATAATAATTGACAGTAATCTATATATTCTCATAAAATCCACTTCCAATTAATTATGATTTTCATTATAATAGTTAGTCAAATAAGGCATAATTCCTTTTTCTAAATATATATGGCCTCCGGTTTTTGACAAAAGTTATAGTGGTTTTTATAATTTATTTATGGGAAAATAAAAAAAAACAAAAAAAACAAGGGGGAGAAATGCTTTGGACTCAAAGGAAAAGCTGAAAGAAGTATTGGATGCTATAGATGGCCATAGTTATAAAGCATACAGGGAACTGGAAAATAAATGGTTTAATTTCGGGGATTTTGCAATTGGTATTCCCCGTGTTCAGGGAGACCCCTTTGCCCGCCCGTCAAAGGTTTTTATAAGGGTTGCACAGGACAGGGCAGAATTTCCTGAATTTTTCCTGCAGAAAAAAATACGGAGAGTAGCAGTAGAGGATTATATAACCAGGCTGATTTATTTGCTCATTAAAAAAT
Organism: Halanaerobiaceae bacterium; assembly: GCA_012521855.1. GTDB lineage: Bacteria > Bacillota > Halanaerobiia > Halanaerobiales > DTU029 > JAAYLO01. Next base: position 1,413 of record JAAYLO010000370.1, on the reverse strand, counting down.
ATACTAAAGGAAGTCGGGGGTCAGGTAAAAGCGGCCTTATCTATATTGCCAGAATTGGCCAGGAGGTTCTGGAAAGGACTTCGGTTGAGATAAATGATAGATATATAGAAGCCAGACTGTATGTCGGATTGCCTGCCAGAGGGCGGCGGGTGCTGGGCCGGCAGGCAGCGGATATATTTTTTGAAGAATTATCTAAAATAGCCTCTGAAGCTTTGTTCTATAAAAACATAAACAGGCAGGAATTAAGAAAACATGTAGAAGTAATTGAAGACCAGGAATTTCTCAGGAAAAGATTAAAAGAAAAAGGACTGGTGGCCTTTATTGCCAATGGTACTATATTGCCGCGGAGAAGTGGAATAGATGATAGACCTCTTCAGAAAGAAGAAGCAGTTCTATTCAGGGCACCTTTTGATTTTGAGGTGGAATTCGATCTTCCTTACAGAGGAAAAATAAAAGGAATGGGAATTCCAGAAGGGATAACCCTGATAGTGGGAGGTGGATATCACGGAAAATCAACTCTGCTAAAGGCAATTGAACTTGGAGTTTATAATCATATTCCCGGAGACGGCCGGGAATATGTAGTGACAGATGAGGGTGCAGTTAAAATAAGGGCTGAAGATGGAAGGAGGATTGAAAAGGTAGATATATCTCCATTCATAAACAATCTGCCAAAGGGAGTTAATACAACGGAGTTTTCCACAGAAAATGCCAGTGGAAGTACTTCACAGGCAGCCAATATAATGGAAGCCCTGGAGCTGGGAGCCACTGTATTATTGATTGATGAGGATACTTCTGCCACCAATTTCATGATAAGGGATGCCAGGATGCAGCGACTGGTTTCAGGAGAAAAAGAACCTATTACACCATTTATAGACAGGGTGAGGGCACTATATGAAAAAGGAAAAGTGTCCACGATACTGGTAACAGGCGGAAGCGGGGATTATTTTGAAACAGCAGACCAGGTTATCATGATGGAGGAATATCTGCCAGTGTCAGTTACTGAGAAAGCCAGGGAGATTGCTGAAAAGATTCCCAATCACAGGGCAGTTTCTGAAGACAGGGATTTCAGCAAGGTCCGGGAGAGGAATCCAGAACCGGACAGTATCAATCCGGAAAGGAATAAACGGGTAAAGATAAAGAGCCATGGTATTGATACCCTTCAATTCGGTTTTTCTGATATAGATTTAAGTTATCTGGAACAAATAGTTAATGAAGAGCAAACCAGGACCATAGGAAACATCATTCTGTATATGTTGAGAGAAGGGATTATTGACGGTAAAAGCAGTATTCGGGAATCTTTATTAAAGGTTTTCAGGAAAATAGATGAAAATGGTCTTGAGCTGATAAGCCCCTTTTCTGCACCGGATGGAGATTATGTAAGGCCAAGGCTTTATGAAGTGGGAGCTACGATAA
>JAAYLO010000034.1 GCA_012521855.1 Halanaerobiaceae bacterium | reverse complement strand
CTTCTGGTCACAGGGGCAGGCGGTTCAATTGGCTCAGAACTCTGCCGCCAGCTGGCCCTTTTCAATCCAGCCAAACTGATCATGCTGGACAATTATGAGAACAACCTGTATTTCCTGGACCTTGAATTGAGAGAAAAGTACAGGAATATAAAGTTTATATCTGTTATTGCGAGTATCAGGGACAAGGACAGGCTTGGCTGTATCTTCCGTAAATATCAACCTGATCTGGTATTTCATGCTGCAGCCCACAAGCATGGTCCTTTAAGGGAAGAGAATCCGGAAGAGGCAGTAAAGAATAATATTCTCGGTACAAGGAATTTGATAGAGGTTGCAGATGAATTCAGGGTTAAGAGGTTTGTCCTGATTTCAACTGATAAAGCTGTTAATCCTACTAATGTAATGGGTGCCAGCAAGCGTGTTGCAGAGATGCTCATTCAAAGTAAAAATAAAAAGAGCAGAACAAAATATATGGCTGTCAGATTTGGTAATGTATTGGGGAGTAACGGAAGTGTGATACCTCTTTTCAAAAAACAAATAGCTGAAGGCGGGCCGGTAACAGTTACTCATGAGGAAGTAACAAGGTACTTTATGACAATACCGGAAGCAGTACAGCTGGTTATTCAGGCTGGAACCTTTGGGGAAGGCGGGGAAGTATTTGTCCTCGATATGGGTGAACCGGTCAAAATTATAGATCTGGCAAGGGATTTAATCGAACTTTCCGGTTTTAAACCTGGAGAGGATATAGAGATAGAAATTACAGGGTTGAGACCAGGAGAAAAATTATATGAAGAATTACTGAATGATAATGAAAATAATATTGCTACTGAGCATGAACGAATCTTTATAACCCGTCTGGAAGAGATAGATGAATTTGCCCTGAGAAAGGGTATAGCGGATCTTGAGGAAGCAGCCAGTAAAGGCAATTCCGTATTAATAATAAAATTGCTTACCAGGTTAATACCTACCTATCAACCTAACCGTGATTACCTGAAAGAGATCTCTTATATAAAAGAAGCCGGTATAGAAGAGAAAGTAAAATATGTTGGTAAAACAATTACTGGAGAGATTGCCAGCGCCGGAGAAAGGGATTTCAGCTAGAGACGAACCGGAATCTTATTATTTAGCTCTATACTATCTTCACTGATAAGGCAGTCATAAGCCAGAATCTTTACTCCCTTATCTCTGGCCAGGCTGAGTGTGCTGGCAAATAGGGGATCAGTTGAATGATTTGGGGTAAAATATTTAGCACCCTTAAGCTGTATCAGGAAGAATATATACCCCGAATATCCTTCCTCTACTGCTTTTATCATTTCCCGCAGATGTCTTGTACCCCTCTCTGTCGGGGCATCGGGGAATTTTGCCACACCATTATCCTCAAGGGTGACTCCTTTTACCTCTATAAGCCCCTTGCCCTTTTTGTTTTCAAAATATATATCAAACCTGGAATTACCATAGTTAAATTCTCTTTTTATCAGAACAGTGTCTTTCAGGAACTTGCCCTTTGCAAGAGCTTCAGCAACTACCTGGTTAGGGACCTGTGAATCAATGTTTATCAAGAGATCGTTTTTATAGGCCGTAATCATTGAATATTTTGTTTTTCTGTTTTTATTCTCTGCCCTTTCCAGGATCACGTTGGCTCCTTTTTTCAGAATTTCCTTACATCTTCCGGTATTTTTGACATGGTCTATTTCCTCCTTGCCATCAAGGAGAACATGGGCAGTAAAGCGGTTTGGTCTCTTAATAAAAACAGCCCTTCTTGTATTCCTGTATTGCATGAAAAACTCTCCCCTCAAAAGTGCTTAAATTTTTTGTTATAATATTATTATAACATAAGATTATAAAAAACCAGGAGGAGAGATAAATGGATAAAAACGAGCTTTATATTCTTTATGGGAATGAGCCTCATAAAATGGCCAAAGAGATACTGGCTGAAATTAAAATAGAAGAAGAAATAGGCAGGGACGAGCTGATCGGTATAAAGCCCAATCTGGTTCTGGCCAGGAGTTCTGATTCCGGGGCAACAACAGATCCGGAACTGGTCTCCGGGGTAATTGAATACTTACAGGAAAAGGGGTTTAAAAACATTATAATCCTGGAAGGTTCCTGGATAGGTGACAGGACTACAAGGGCCTATCAGGTATGTGGTTATGATAAACTGGCTGAGAAATATGGAGTTCCCCTGATCGATTTACAGCAGGACTCAGCGAAAAACATCAAGGTAAAGGAACTGGAGATAAAGGTCTGTGAAAAGGCCCTGGCAGTGGATTATTTGATTAATATGCCGGTACTGAAAGGTCACTGCCAGACAGGAATAACCTGTGCCCTGAAGAATTTAAAGGGTTGTATTCCAGACAGTGAAAAAAGGAGATTTCATACCCTCGGTTTACATAAACCCATAGCATATTTAAATAAGGCCTTACAGCAGGATCTGATTATCGTTGACGGTATATTGGGGGATCTTGATTTTGAAGAAGGAGGAAATCCTGTTCAAATGAACAGGGTAATTGCAGGTAAGGACCCCGTCCTGGTGGATAGTTATGCCGCAGAAATAATGGGGCATAATATTGATGATATCCCCTATATACGCTTTGCTCAGGAATTAATAATAGGCGAAATGGACCTGGGTAAGGCCAGGATTATAGAGTTAAATAAAGACAAGGGTGCAGCAATTAAGAGAAAATCCGGAAAAATAAAAAGACTTGTACAAAATGTAGAAGAAGAAATGGCCTGCTCTGCCTGTTTCGGCAATCTGGTTCATGCCTTAAAAAGACTGGAAGAACAGGGCAGGCTGAATCATATCAATGAAAAGATTTTTATCGGGCAGGGTTTCCAGGGTAAAGAGTTAACTGGAATCGGGATAGGAGTCTGTACAAAGGGAGCCCATAAATTCATAAAGGGCTGTCCTCCAACAGCAAGTGAAATAATAAAAGAATTGCTGAGTATATATTGATAAAAGCAAATACTCCTTCCATTTAATATAAAATTGTCAGGAAGGAGTATATATATAAATTAAATAATTTGTCTGTTTTTTGCTATGTATTATACTGGTTCAGAAGTTTGTCCAGTTCCTGACTTTTGTGAGTAACCTCAGGATCAATAAGAGTTCCCTTTTCGTTTACCAATTTTAACAGGTCAATTCTTGCTTTTTCTATTTTTTCTTTAATCCTCTGCTTATATACAGACATTACCATCACTTCCTCTTTATAGTAATACATTTTTCGGCTTTATTGTATAATATTACAGGATAATAATCAACTGCAATTAATCCCTGAAAGCAGCAATAAATGGGAATTAGCGCCAGAAAGGTCACGAAATCTCACTTTTTCTACCTGAAACATCATTTGAATACAGGGGGGCCTCCGGGACTGTTTTTCAGGATAAGATACTGTTTTTATAATGATAAATGATTCAACAATTATTTACAAAATGATATCAAAAATTATGTAAAAAAAACATTATAATTGAAGGAAATTTACGGAATTTAGAGAATTACTTATATAGAGGGATATAGTAAAAAAGTACTATGTGTGCGGGGGCTCAGTTTGATGAGGAGGTTGTAAAAGCATTCTTTAGCCTGGATTTAAAATTAAATCTAGAAATGAGCTGATGGAGAATGAGAAATAATAAATTACTGATCTGGTTAATAACTACCTCAAGTAATCCGAAAAGGTTATTATATTTAAATGAGCATTTTTCCAGGTTTGGAAAGAAGAATAATGTAGAGGTAATACTGGAGAATATAACCTGGGAAAGGATTTTTAAAGCATTAGTTGAGGGTTTTAAATTCAATACAGGCCCGGACATAATGCAGATTGGTACAAGCTGGGTGAGGATCTTTACCCATATGGGCTATCTGGCTCAGGTTCCCGATGATATCAAGATAAAACCCTCCATTAATGAAGGTATAAATACTATCTGTAAGCAAGATGGAAAACAGTATGCAGTTCCCTGGAAGGCAGATACTATTATAATGGCAGGACGCAAAGACTATATGTTGAAATATGGCATAAAAGAAAGAGATGTCAGGGATTGGGAAGGTCTGAAGGAGTTTGGTAAGAAATTTAAAGAACTGAGAGAGAAAAAACCGGATATTCCTGACCCATTATCTATTGCATTTCAGATGGAACGTGACACTTTACAGCGTTTTTCTTCAATACTCTGGTCCAGGGGCTGGAAGTTTCCAGATCTGGAGAAGATACCTCAAAAGATATTAACAGAGGACCTGGTAATAGATACTATGAAATACTTTGCTGAACTTAAAATGATTTGTGATAAAAGTATTAACGATACGGATAAGCATCCCTATCAGGTAAATGAAGACTTCTATCGTCACGGTTTATCAGTTTTTTATATAGGGAGCTGGTATGGTATTGTTGAGAGGATTAACAGCAATGAACCCGATAATGATTATTATGTCCTTCCTTTTCCTACATCCACCGGAAAATCAATAAGTTATGGCGGCGGCTCTGTTCTGGGTGTATCTTCAAAGTCAAAAAACAAAGAAAAAGCCTGGAAATTGGTTGAATACCTTGTCAGTGAAGAGTTTGTGAGAAGATGGGTTGATGAGCTTAATAATGTTCCTGCTTTTGGGGATAAATTCTGGGAGAAACGCTTCGAAGATGAGAGGATCAGAGTAATGTATGAACAGACAGTCAATTCAATGGTTTATCCCCTTCATCCGGCATGGGTAACAATAGAAAATGAATTAATAAAAGGGGTTTATTATACAATCAGGGAGCTAATCAGAAGGGGAAGTACTGAAATTGAGGACAGGGATTTAGCTTATCTTGAAAAAATAGACCGGAATGTAAAAGAAATATTAGAATTGTCCTGGGAGATGAGGCAAAATGTCTGAACATAATGATGCAATTATTCAGAATATGTCCAGAGTTGGTCTGGAAGCAGCCAATTTTCTCGTAGAAAATATTGGTGAATACCTTGTTTATAATGATTTTACGGAGCTTTTATTCCAGCGGATGGAAGAAGAGTTTGATCTTGTACAGATCCGCTTTTATATAATTGATAGCGAGATGGAAAACCTTATTGAGGAATCTGTTTATAATAATACTGGCTGGCTTCCTGGATATGGCCTGATACCGGTATCCAGTCTTTCAGGTAAATTTCTCAGGGAGAAAATAGAGCGCTACACTGATTATAATTTCCATTATTTACGTGTCTTGTTACACAGCGGTTCCAAATTACTGGGTTTAATGGAGTTCGGCACAAAGTCTGAGCTCCCTGATGTTAAAGTAAAAGGAATCCAGGCTGCTACCCAGATTATCTCCTTTGCCCTGGGCAGTGTGCTTTTTGAGACTGATACCATCAGGGAAAAAGAAAATACGGAGTTCAATATCCAGCTCAACGACAATTTACAGGATATAGATGATATCGATAAATTAATATCCCGCTTTTTGAAGATGACCATGGAATATTTTAGATTTGACCGGATAACTGTCTTTATCTTTGACAAAGACAGGGAAAATGCCATTGTCAGAGGGATCAGTGAAAAGGGCAGGGAGTACAGCCTCAATATACTTCCCGAATTACCTGATCTGACTGAAGATTATCTGTCTCTTGGCAACAGGATAGGATACTGGTTCCCTTTGAGGACCACCACAGGGCAGATTGGTATGGTTTTATATGATAATTTATATACCCTTCATAAAATTTCTGACTCTGTCTTAAATAGCCTCCGTATACTGAGTACTGAATTTGCCAAGGCACTTGACAATATTAATATGTATTCCAGTCTGCAGAAGGCTGCACATTTCGATAGATTAACAGGTTTGTATAACCGGAACTACCTGGAAGAGATATTGGATATATACAACAGGCAAAGCGTTTTTCCCTTTTCGGTAATCATGGGTGATCTTAATGGCCTGAAACTGACAAATGATGTTTTTGGCCATAATACTGGAGACCAGTTGTTGAAAAGAGCAGCTAAAGTCCTGAAAGAATCCTGTACTGAGGAAGACATTATAATCAGGTCCGGCGGGGATGAGTTTTTGGTCCTCTTACCGGGTAGAGATGAGCTGGCCGCAAAAAAAATCACTGAAATTATCAAAGAGAAGAGTTCCGGGGTCAGGGATTTGAAGGTAGAGTTGAGTATATCCATGGGTTATGCTGCCAGAAATAACAGGAGGGAAAAACTGTTTTTAGTAATAAGAAGGGCAGAAGACAGAATGTACCGCAGGAAATTGTCTGAGACAAACAGTTTCCGGAGAGCATTAATATCTTCCCTAAAGGTAACACTGGAAGAAAAGTGTTGTGAAACCCAGGAACATACTGAAAGGATGGCCGGCCTCGCACTTCAGCTGGGGGAAAAGATGGGGCTGGTAGGCAGTGAAATTGAAGACCTCAGACTTCTGGCCATGCTTCATGATATAGGAAAGGTAGCAGTAAATAGTGATATTTTGAATAAACCGGGGCCGCTGACCGGGAAGGAATGGGAGGAAGTAAGAAAACACCCGGAGACAGGGTTCAGAATAGCTCATGCTTCTTATGAGTTTTCCCAGATTGCCAATTATATTCTCTGTCATCATGAGTGGTGGAATGGAAACGGCTATCCCCTGGGAAGAAAAGGTAAAGAGATACCCCTTCCGTCGAGGATAATCTCGGTAGTTGATGCCTATGATGTAATGACACATGACAGGCCTTATAAAAAAGCTGTTTCACATGAAGAAGCCTTAGAAGAGTTGAAACGGTGTGCAGGAACACAATTTGATCCTGAACTCGTTCAAATCTTTACTACTCTTGAATTTGATTAATAAGTACAAAATCACGCAATAGGAGTTGGAAAAGGGTGAGAGAGGTATTGAGAGTATTATTGATGACTACTGCCAATGGTAAAGACCCTCATTCCTTATTACAGGAAGGGTTCAGGGATTTTCAGGAGGAAGAGGGAATTGATATAGAATATGATATTGTTTCCTGGACCAGGGCTTATCAGACAATTATAAAAGGATTCAAGGAAGGTGAGAGTCCGGATGTAATTCAGCTGGGATCTACCTGGATAAGACCACTGGCTAATATGAATTATATCGCACCTCTGGCAGAGAGTGTTTCCTTTGCACCTCCCTTAGCAGGCTGGTTAAACGGATACTGTTATTACCAGGGAAAACAGATTGCTGTACCCTGGATAGCAGACCCGATTGTTATGTCAGTATGGAGAAAGACCATGAATGATTTGAAAATCTCCCCGGAAGAAATAAAGGATTGGGAGGGATTCACCCGGGCCATCGAGACTATCGCAGAGATGAGAAAATATGATCAAAGTATACCAAAACCCATGACTATTTTGATCAGAAAAGGCATGGAGACTGTGCATTGTCTTTCAGCATGGTTTTTTGCAGCAGGACATCTTTTTCCGGATTTAGAGGATATACCGGACCATTTTCTGAATAATCCGGGATTTCTGAAGATAATTGATTATCTTTATAGTCTGGTAAAAAAGTCTGGACTTACTATTGATGATGTGGATAAACACCCTCACAGTTTAGTCGAAAGTTTCCGTTATGAAAATGCTTTTGTATTTAATGTGGGCGGATGTTACGGAATTATAGATAATATCATAAAAGAAGGTGAAGAGAGCAGGTACATGATACTGCCGGTACCATCACCCCGTAATCATATCGGTGCATACAGCGGAGCTGCTGTACTGGCCATTTCATCCGGAACAAAGTTTCCAGTGACAGCCAGTAAGTTTATTAAGAGAATGACTGAGGATAAATTTCTAAGCTCCTGGGCTGAGTTCACAGGGGCCATCCCTGCTGTGGAATCAGCTTTCTGGGAAAGGCGTAAGGAAAATGCAGATATAAATCAACTATATGAGATGGTGGCAGGTTCCAGTTCATACCCTGTTCATGCATGCTGGGCAAGTGTCGAGGAAATTTTGAGCAAGAGTATTTCCAATATTTTGTGGGAATTATTCAGTAAAGATAGTTATCGGAATATCAGGAAAAAGCTTTTAGAACTGATTGAAGATACTGATGAAAGGATAATTCGTTTGTTAAAATATTCGTGGGGTTCCTGAGGGGTGTATGATTATGGCTGAAAAAACATATCAAAAAAACCTTGTTGAGCTGGGCTTTGATCTTGTAGATATTTTTGCAAAGGGCTCCCCAAGCATTCACACATATAAGAGGCTTGTTGGACATATATTAAGAGAACTGGATTATATGATTGACCAGCTAAGATTTTATGTAATAGATGAAGAGAGAGAACTTCTGGAAGAAGAGCTCACCTATAATATTTATAGTGGCTGGTCACAGGGGTATGATTATATCCCTTTATATCAGATTGAGCAGAAAAAAGATGAGAAGATTATAGTTGATGACAATTATATCAAGATCATATTGCGAAACGGGAGAGATATCCTGGGTTTAATGGAATTCAGGCTAATTATAGATTTTTCTGAAATAAATTTCAGTGAGTTTGTTAAAATGACTGATATAATCGGTCTGGCTTTAGGGAATGTCCTTATAAAAAAGGAACTTATCTCCGGAAAAGATAATACCGAAATTTCCATAAAAATTAATAATGAATTACAGGCCATAGATAACCTGGATGAGCTGATTCAAAAATTTTTCCAATTAACCTTAAAGTATTTCAAGTTTGACCGGATTACAGTAGTGCTTTATGATGAAAACAACAATATCAGTGAAGTCCGCGGAGTCAATGAAAAAGGCCAGACTTTTACAACTGAAGACTTTCCTGTTGAGGAACTGCCCGTCTTTACCGGTATATCTTTTGATTATATACCTTTTGAGTATGGATTAGGATACTGGTTACCCCTTAAAACCAATACCAGGATAGTCGGAGCAGTCCTTTTTGACAATATCTATACATTGTACAGAATTCCTGATACAGTCCGTGATAATCTGCGGCTTCTGTCCAGCCAGTTTGCCAATGCCATCAACAATATTCAGATGAATTTCCTGATGCAGAAAGCAGCTTATTCTGATCTCTTGACAGGGATACATAATCGTAATTATCTGGAGATAAAATTAAAAGATATTGAGAAGGCAGAAAATCTTCCCTTTTCTGTGATTATGGGTGACCTTAATGGTTTAAAAATTACCAATGATGTTTTTGGACATAGTGCAGGAGACTGGTTATTGAAGAAGACGGCAGAGATATTACAGAGAAACAGTTCAGATAATGATCTGGTTTTCAGATGGGGAGGAGATGAGTTTGTCATGTTTCTCCCCGGTAAAGGCAGGAAAGAGGCAGAAAAGGTTTGCAGGATTATAGGAGAAGAATGTGAGGAGATTAATAAAGAAAGCAAATGGAAGCTGAGCTTATCATTGGGCACTGCTACAAAAGAGACCGGAAAACTGAACCTGATGGAGCTGGTGAAAAGAGCAGAAGACAGGATGTATAAACACAAACTCCTGGAAACAAGAAGTTACCGCAATGCTTTGATATCCTCCCTGGCTGAAACCCTTTCAGAAAAAAATATAGAAACTGTCGGGCACGCAGAGAGGATGACATCTTTAGCAATGAGACTCGGAGAAAGGATGGACTTAAGTTCCAGCGAACTGGATGATCTAAGACTTCTGGCCCTCCTTCATGATATCGGGAAAGTTGCCATAAATGATGATATTTTGAATAAGCCCGGCCCCTTGAATGAGAAGGAATGGGTAGAGATGAAAAAACACTCAGAGGTAGGTTACAGGATCGCCCAGGCCTCTCTGGATCTGGCGGGGATTGCTGACTTTATTTTATATCATCATGAAAGATGGGATGGGACAGGATATCCTCTGGGGAAAAAGGGTAAAGAGATACCCCTCCTGTCAAGGATAATCTCTGTAGTTGATGCCTATGATGTCATGACACATCCCCGGCCATATAAGGAAGCAATTTCACAAGAGGAGGCCGTAAAAGAATTGAAACGATGTGCCGGAACACAATTTGATCCTGAAATTGTTGAGATATTTACCACTCTTGATTTGATGTTAGTGTAAAATAAGTTTTGGAGAAATATTAGAATAAAATAGAAAGAAGACTCCTTATTTGATAAAATGTTAAGTGACAAACAAAACATTTAGAAAGGAGTCTTCT
>JAAYLO010000369.1 GCA_012521855.1 Halanaerobiaceae bacterium | reverse complement strand
TATAAACGCTTGCTCAACTGGGCTCATCTCCCTTTTTATTTCTGATTACTGCCATTATGTAATAAAATAATGTAATTGAGATTATCAGTATAGTAGCAAAAATACTTAAAAAATCCGAATAATCAAAGACCCTGTAAACATTCTCAGGATAGATTGCAAAAAAATAAAGCAGTGGTAGAAGGGGAAATATAAGGGTTTTATGGTCCTCAATTTTAAAAAGCTGTGTAAATCCAATAATCGATGCATAATAAAAATTTCCGGAAGTAGTAAAAATGGCAATAACCCAGAAAGAGATAAAGATAGACTCCAGTCTCTCAAAAATCAGGCCGGGAAAGGTTGTTACTTTAACAAGTTCAAGGGTAGGCCAGATCAGGGTCTGCAGTTCTTCAACACCAAAAATACCTATTGAAATTACGACTAGACAAAGATAAGCAAAAAGAGGAGAGATAAAACCTTTTATTCCATAATTATAGGCCAGTTTTTTAGTAGTAATGGAAGGGAGTATTAAAAAAACAATCTCATATCCCAGAAAAGAAAAAAAACTCTTAATGGAAGCATGAAAAATCGGCATTACACCCTGGCCTCCTGTAACAGGTAATAATCTTATAGGGCGGATTTCCTTAAATCCCAGAAAAATGGCATAGAGAACAGGGAAAATCACAAAAATAAAATACCATTCATTTATTCTCCCAATTATCTCAATATCACCCCTTACAAAATAAATAATTGTCAATAACATCGCTATAATAATAACCTCTATTGGTGTGTTAAGCAATACAGCTGATGAGAGCATAGAGGCGAATATTCTGGTAACCGTTGCCGATATCATCAGCCAGTATGTACACAGGGCAAAACTGAGAGTTCCGGCAATCCACTTGTTTGTCAGCCTGGCTCCATATTCAATAACAGTCTCTTCAGGAAAACGAAGGCCCAGTTTTATAATCAAAAACAGAAAGAGTAATGAAAAACCCCCTCCAATGAGAATTGCTATCCAGGCACCGGTTCCTGCAGAAGAAGTAAGTGTTCTTGGAATAATAAAAGTACCGGCACCAAGCATGGTATTTGCGATAATACCGGCAAATTGTCTTTCTGTAAGTTTACCGTGTTCTTTCATTCCCATCATCATCTCCCTTACTGGTAAAACGCTGTACATTTTTTGTCCGTAAATATTGCGGCCTTTTCTTCATGGACCAGATTGGAAAACGGATAATTGCATCTTTCAGATTAGAAATTCGGGAAGGGGCTATTGGAGTCATATAAGGAATACCAAAAGATTTTAAACTGACTATGTGTATTGATAAACAAATTAAACCCAGTACCACTCCGTATAATCCAAACATTGTGGCCAGAATCATTAAGGGAAACTTTATTATCCTGAAAGCAATGGCAGTACTGAAATTCGGTATGGCAAAAGAAGCAATAGTAGTAATGGCAACTATAATTACCATGAAAGGACTCACCAGACTGGCACTGACTGCAGCTTCCCCTATTATCAGAGCACCAACAATCCCGATAGTTGAACCAATGGACCGGGGCAGCCTGACACTCGCCTCCCTCAGCAATTCCATTAATATTTCTATGAGAAAAGCCTCAGTATAAGATGGAAACGGTACCTGTGATCTTCCCCCGGCAAAAGCCAGGGCCAGTTGTGTCGGTATCATCTCGGGATGAAAAGCTATAACGGAGATATAAAAGGCCGGTAAAGTGAGGGCAATGAACATTGCAGAAAACCTGAGAACACGTAGCAAAGAACCGATAATAAATCTATCATTATAATCATCTGATGATTGTATGAATATGGAAAAGGATACGGGTACAACCAGAACAAAAGGGGAACCATCCACAATGATTGCAATTCTTCCCTCCAGAAGATTTGCTACTACCCGGTCAGGTCTTTCAGTGGAAAAGACCTGCGGAAAGGGAGAAAAATGATCATCTTCTATCAGTTGTTCAATATAACCTGAATCAAGAATTCCGTCTATCTCAATATTGGCTATTCTCTCCTTTACTTCTTCTACAATATATTTATTTGCTAAACCCTCTAAATAACAAATTGCCACATCTGTCCTGGTAAATTTCCCCACATTTATGTTTTTAATCCTTAGAGCTGGATGTTTAATCTTCCTCCTGATTAAACCTGTATTAACCCTGACGGTTTCCGTAAAACCATCACGGGGGCCCCTGATAACCGTTTCACTCTGAGGTTCATTAATACTCCTCATTTCCCAGCCCTTACTGTTAAGAATAAAGGCCTCTCTATAACCATCAATAAGCAGAACTGTATCCCCATTCAATGTACCATAAATGATTTCTTCAAATTTATCAACTACTTTCAATTCATTTATTGTCATTGTATTGTTTTCTATAAACTTTATAATATCACTGACAGCCAGTTCTTTTGTATCATCAGCAGAAAACTCCTCTATTAATAAGGGTTTCAGTATACTTTCATTTATAACCTGTTTATCAATAAGCCCGTCTATAAAGATTAAAGCAGCCTTAATAGCCAGTCGGTCACCCAGTTGAAACTTCCTTATCACAACATCATCGCTAAAACCGATAATGTCTTCAATAAATTCAAGGTTTTCTTGAAGCTTTTTACTCAATAGCCTGTTCCTTGCTTTTTCACCAGGATTATCTGTCTGGTTGCTGATAATCTCATCTATTCTTTCTTCAATGGATTTTTTTTTCTTCATAAATATATATACCTCCAGAAATCTATCCATCCTTCTTTATTATTAGTTAACCCCATCCTTTTTATCCCTGAC
>JAAYLO010000368.1 GCA_012521855.1 Halanaerobiaceae bacterium | reverse complement strand
TGATAATACTATATATAATTCAGAATAAATTTAGTTTGAGATGAGCTCTAAGGGGATGGTCTTGAACAAAAGATAACAGTTTCAGGAGTGGAGGGAATTATATGTTTCTCTATTTAAACTATACAAAGATAAGTCTTTACCTAGAAATAGTACATTTGAAAATATTGCAGATGAGCGGTTATGGAACCCTCAACAGGTAATGCGTCATAGATGTCTACAGATCGGCCTTTGAATAATGAAATAGTGCGGCTTATAGTACATGTTCAACAGCAGTAGTATCCCTACTATTTCATTATTTCACTGGTAACAGGCAGGCCAGAATACTGGAATAAGAGAGATTGGGAAGAAAAGAGAGTAAAGAGCTTCAGCCGGAATAAATCCATTTCAATTAGCAATGTCCTCCTGAGTCAATTAATTAAAACATTGATTTATTCCAGTTGAAGGAAAAAATCCCTGAAATTATGACAAATAATAGAGGACTTAAGAAGACACAGGTATTTAAGAAGAACCTCATAAAGATAAGAAAAAATCAAATATAAAAATTATAATTTTTGGATTATACTTTTAAGGCAAGGCTTCCTGAAAAAGACTTTAATAATTTCTTATTAACCAATTAAGATTTTCAGGGCCTCTGTTTTCAGGATCAGATAATAAGCATCCTCAGCTGTTCTACTTCTCATATGTGTCCTTATTATGAGCTTCCGTGAAGAAGTTGTAACCTGTGATGTTACTGCCAGGGACATATTAGTAGCATACTTAAGAAGGCTCTGCGGATATCCTCTGAAATAAAGAATCTCCATTAATGTGACCAAGTGGCTTTATATGCTTTTACTTAATAATTTTCAGCCTCTTGCAGCTGATTTAGGCAGGTTTTCTACAGAGCTATTAAGAAAGAAACTCTCGTGCTTAAAGAAATCTTTATTAATCCACACAGATTTCATTAATTCTGTTTTGCATTACAATTATATTTAATATTGTGACCGCTTTGACTTGTTAATGTCCTGTTTTGTTCTGCTTTTTGTTATTCTGCTTGTTATTATTCTGCTTGTTATTATTCTGCTTTGATAGCGTACCGAAAGTTCTGTAAAATATGATTGACTCTGTATCCTTTTTCTTTCACCACAAAAAAACAGGATGCAGAGTCAATGGTAGATTTATTCTCTCTCATAAAAGATTATCTTGTCGATCAAGAAGATGGAATTCGTTGTTTAATTACGTGGTATTTAAACCTTGTCATGGAGGAGGAAGCCCTCCTCCAGGCTGGTGCGCAACGTTACGAGAGGACAGATTCCCGTAAAGCCAGTCGAAACGGCTACAAGCCGCGAACTCTTCTCACCACGTATGGAGAACTTGAATTACTAAAACCTCAATTCCGTGAATTTCACTTTCAAACTCAGATAATAGAGACATATTCCCGAGTTGAACAGTCCATCTTATCCGCTGTAGCTGAATCTTACCTTCAAGGCGTATCCACTCGATGGGTGAATAAGGTCATGGCTGCTTTAGG
>JAAYLO010000367.1 GCA_012521855.1 Halanaerobiaceae bacterium | reverse complement strand
TATAAGCGGTTTTAAATAGGTGTTTTTTATATCAACCATATAGCCGAACTGATTTCCTATCACAATATAATTTAGTAATGCAGAAAGACATACACCGAGACAGATACTGATAGCGGCGCCGAAAATACCGGGAAAACGATCAGTAAGGAGAAATATCCCCAGTATTTTTATCATTGAACCAATCCCCATATTGATAAGTGCCAGGTGGGGTTTGCCCAGACCATTCAGCATCCCCTGGGAAACCTGGAGGTAATAAATGAATGTGGAGCTAAAGGCCATCACTGCAAGCAGCCTTCCTGCCTGGGGATAACCGAAGAGGAGATCACAGATATTACTGCCAAGCCTGTGAAATATAATAGTAATGGGGAAGCCCAGATAACAGCTGATGCGGATGGTTTCCTGATAATTTGCCCTTATTTTTTCCAGCCTGTTTCTGGCCATTGCGTGGGATATAGCAGGGATGAGGCTGGTGGTCAGGGCGCTTGTTATGATTGTCGGCAGGAAGATTACCTGTTCTACCATACCGCTTAATTGTCCATATAGAGATGTTGCCTCTGTAATGGAGAAGCCCCTGGATACCAGTTTCCTGGGTATGAGGATTGCCTCAGCGCTTATCATTAAGGAATTAATGATACGCCCTATAGTAACGGGGACTGCCAGGCAGGCCATTTCTTTAAAATCAGAGATATAATCATATATATGTCTGCTCTCATTATCTTTTTCAAGTTTACTGATAGCCGGACTGAAACCATTGGAAAGATTATTAAAGAAAATGACCATAAGGAGGAGAAGCCCGCACAGTTCTCCGATAGTGATCCCCAGTGCAATACCGGCAGAACGATAGTGAATCCCGGGAAATCTTATAAGTTTCAGTAATAGTAATGTTGCGGCAGCCCTGCTTACCTGTTCTATTATCTGGGATAAAGAGGTAGGAGTCATGGTCTGCATACCCTGGAAAAAGCCCTTGAAACAGGAGGCTACAGCACTGATCAGGACAGCCGGGAGAATAGCCAGTAATACAATATTGAGTCTGATATAATTGTAGAGTTTTGTACTGATGAAATCCACTGAAAAACTGCTTATTATTACAACAATTGTACTGATACATAATATAAAGGCCAGAGAAATCTTGAGGAGCCTGAACGCTCCTCTGTTATCATTCCCGGCCAGTCTTTCAGGAATCATTTTGGAAATTGCCAGGGGAAAACCAGCAGTACTGATAAGCAGCAGTGTCATGAAGAAAGGAAAAATCCTCTGAAACAATCCCAGTCCTTCATCACCAATTAAACGGACTATTAATATCCTGAGGACAAAACCTATAACACGGTTTATCAGGCCTGCCAGAATCAGCAGTAAAGCGCCCTGTAAAAATGATTGTTTTTTCATTTCTATCTTCCCTCATAAGCATTCTTTCAATAATTTATATATATGTAATCAATCTGATTATAGAACAAAAAATGGGCTGTCTCAAAAGAGAAGCCCATTTTCTAATTCCAGTTAAACCAGGAGTTGACAGGTTTTCCGTTTTCATAGTCAATCCAGGTAGCTTTACTCTTATCATCCAGAGGAATGAGCAGTATAGTGCCTTCCTCAAATTTTGCATTCTGGTTTCTCAGATAGTTTGCCTTAAGAATTGATTTAATGGATATACCGTTATCATAGGCGATATCAAAGACATACTCTCCTCCGGCCTTTACTTTATAAATCTTGTGTTTTACAAACAGGGCAGGGTTAACAGGCATTAATAATCTCTGGCCGGTATATAGCTCATCATTTTTACCTAATCTGTTTATGGCCCTGATTCCCTCTTCAGGGATTTCATAATACTCTGCGATACCGGCCAGTGTATCATTACGGAGTACCTGGTAATAATTATTTAGTAAACTGCTTGTTTTGACCAGATAATTGTACTTACTGGATTCCCTTAAAGGAATGATCAGTACCTCTCCTGCTTTGATCTCATTGATGTTTTCAATATTATTATGATGAATAAGAGTAGATGTTTTTATTCCAAAATATTCTGCTATTTTCCAGATCTGATCTCCTTTTTTAACCCTGTAGAATGAATAGGGGACATAGCTCTTATTGTTGTTATTGTTATTATTGCTATTATTATTGTTGTTTTTATTGTCCTCTGCCTTACTTTCCCTCAAAGGAACAATGAGTTTTCTTCCTACATAAAGATCATAGGAATTCTTAATATTATTCAGCTCCACCAGTTTCTGAACAGTAGTACCATATTTCTGGGCGATGTTCCAGAGTATATCACCGGGTTTCACAGTATAATAGAAGTAGCTTCCCCCTGTATCATTATTGTTATTGCTGCCATCGTTCTTTACAGGTATTAATAGAGTCTGGCCGATATAGATATAATAAGGTGAAGTCAGTTTATTAAGGTCAATGATCTCCTGTACTTCCACATTATATTTTTGTGCAATTTTCCAGAGGAGATCCCCGGTCTTTACTGTATATCTGATATAATTACCATTACCGGCTGATCCTGTTCCTATAATCAGCTTTTGCCCTATATACAGGTTATCCGGATTGCTTATTTTATTCAGGCTGCATAGTTCTTCAATAGAGAGACCGGTCTTCTGTGAGATGGTCCATAAAGTATCACCTGTTTTTACTGTATAATATTCTGCTGCTCTGGCCGTCACTGGAATTAATAAAGCAAGAACAAGTATAAAGACGACAGTATTTCTTTTCATTTTTTCTCTCCTTTCTGTTTTTATTAAGTTATTATGAATTACTACATATGCCAGTATAACATAAGTAATCCGGACTAACAATTGTAATGTTTTCCTTATATTTATTTTTCCTTCATATTAATTTCATAATCTTGCAGGAAATGTCTGAAAATTATCGTATATTAGTAATAACGGGTGAATTCGTTTCAGACTGTTTTTTTCTTAAACGAGGTTTTCCTCATGCTGAAAGTCAGGAAGGTATTTGTAGATGAATTAGAGCCCGGAATGCGGGTTGCCAGAGAGATAGAAAACCAGTTTGGAGCCATCCTGGTAAATGATGGGATGATCCTTGATGAAAATTTGATAGAAAAATTAAAGAGATTGGGTATTTCCACTGTCGAAATTTTTAATGAGAGTGATAAAGATCTTGATGAAAACCGTTACAAATTTAAAGAACAGTATCAGGAAAGTATAGGAAATGTGAAAGAGATAATTCATGATGCCAGAAATGATTATATTAACTTTTCTAACCTGAAAAGGATAGCCGATAATTCCCTGAAAATGGATACAAATAGAGATATAATAACAATGCTGAGCATAGTCAGGGGTGCTGATGAATATACCTATTCCCACTCAGTTAATGTTGGAATTCTGGCCATGATATTCGGCCGCTGGGCTGGACTGGATTACAAAGGAATAAAACAGCTGCTTTATGCAGGCATGCTTCATGATATAGGGAAAGCAAAGATTCCAGATGAAATTCTCAACAAAAAAGGCAGTCTGACAGAAGAAGAGTATAATATCATGAAAATGCATTCTCTTTATGGTTATGAGATCACAAAGAGTTGTAAACTAATATCTGAAAAGGTACGCAGGGCAGTCCTCCTTCATCATGAAAGAAATGATGGTTCAGGATACCCCTTCGGGTTCAGGAAGGATAAGATTCCTTTTATGGCAAGGGTTCTGGCGATAGTGGATACCTATGATGCCATGACCTCTGACCGGGTTTACAGGGGACATCGCCCGCCTTTTGATGTTTTCCGTCTTTTTGAAGAAGATCTTCAAAGTTATGATATTTTACTGACCAGGATGTTTATGACAAATATGGCCCAGTATTATATCGGTGAAGTTGTAGAATTAACTGATGGCCAGAAGGGAGAAATAGTTTTTATAAATCCTTCATATATATCAAAACCAATTGTTAAAATAAACGGCGAATACCTGAATCTGGTAAATGAGGATCTGGCTATAAAGGAAGTATATCTTAAATCACCAATAGATGAGCTTTATTAAGCTGTGATTTTTTTACCGGTCTTTTTTAAAATAAACTCCATATTCATGGTATTTATGACAGCACCATTTTTTAAAAAAACAGCTTTCATGGTATTAAAGCCCAGCAGGAAGGGAATGATGATAGTATTCCTGCTTTTATTTTTTACCCTGATTAAACCTATTTTCTCTCCATTTTTGCTCCACTTTTTACTCTGTGTTTTATTTAAGGGTTTAATATCAATTCTATCAATAAAGATTTTAAAACATGCTATTTTTACTCCATCCTGTTTTGTAACTACCTGGACTTTTTCTCCCTGATATTCTTCACAAAGTCTGTTAAAAATATCTTCAAAAGTATATAACTGATACAATTTATCTCTACCTCCCTCAAAAATCTGACTGCTGTTACTATTATTGCCTTTTTTATTATTTTTATACATCAAAAATATTCCACCAGTTAAAGGCAATCCGGCCTAACTGGTGGAACTTAAGTTAGAATAAGCCTGGCATATCAGGTATATTCACATTTCCTGCTATCTCTTTTTTCCTGTCAATTTCATATTTTCTTGCTTTCTTAAGGGCATCATTTGTTGCTTCAACAATGGCCTGAATCAGGTTTTCTTTATTGATGCTGCCTATCTGATCTGGATTAAAAAAGTAGTTTCTCACAATTCCATTCCCGCTGACCACAGCTGTCAGTATATTATTACTGTCAGTACCCTCAATGCTTACTGTTTTAAGTTCTTCTCCCAGTGCAGCCAGTTTTTCCCTTATAAAATTTACCTGTTCCAGCATATTATTCATATCCATTACCAATACCCCCTTTTTCTAAAATTATATGCAGAGTGAAAGACATTAATGATTTTAATTAAAAATGCTTTTATCTGGTATTACTTTATTGTATAATGAGTATATGTGTACTGGCTCTACAAAACCATATGAAACATTATATTAAGAGAGGGGTAATTTTTTAATGATCAAAAAGTGTTTTCTGTATCTGTGTTTTTTCCTGCTTGTCTTATTATCCATTCCTGTAATCGCTGTAGAGGAGGCAGAGATTCAGGCTATACTGCAAAATGCTCCGCTTAAAGAGGATTATCCTGAAGCAGGTGCTGTTATCTTAAAACATAATATGACCTGCGATTTTACAAAATTACCATATACATACCGGGTTGACCGTGTTTGTAAAATATTTAACAAAAGGGGTATAGAAGAATTTGCAGAAGCCAGGATTCAATTTGACAAGGAAAGGGAAAGGGTAGAAATACTAAAGGCTTATACCATCAAATCAGATGGTACAGTAATTGAGGCAGGAGAGAATTCAATACATGAGATAACTCCGCCTGAACTGGCTGAAGCAAATATATATTCTAATGTAAAAGAACTGGTTATAAATTTCCCTGGAGTAGAGGAAGACACTATTATCGTATACAGTTATTTAATAGAAGAAGCAGAACCCCTTATCAGGAATCAATTCTGGCAGAGCAAAGAATTTGCCTATATTGAACCCATAAAGGAAACCTGTTTGGAGATTATAGTACCAGAAGATAAAGCCCTTTATTACAAAACAATAAGGGGAGATTTTGGTCCTGTAATAGAAAAAGCTGATGGCTGCAAAAAGTATGTCTGGGAGAGGAAAGATATAGCCGCGGTGCCTGTGGAATTTGGTATGCTTCCACTACTGGATATTGTCCCCCTTGTAAGGGTTTCTACCTTTGCTGACTGGAAGGAATTCAATGACTGGTATAGAGGACTAATAACTGACCAGTATAAAATAAATGACACTATTCTAAGAAAGATAGAAGAATTGACAGCCGGCCTGGATACAGAAGAGGAAAAAATACGGGCTTTATATAACTATGTTGCCGGGGATTTCC
Source organism: Halanaerobiaceae bacterium (assembly GCA_012521855.1). Lineage (GTDB taxonomy): Bacteria > Bacillota > Halanaerobiia > Halanaerobiales > DTU029 > JAAYLO01. Next base: position 9,887 of record JAAYLO010000367.1, on the reverse strand, counting down.
GTTATGTAGGCCTGGAGTTCGGTATTGACGGCTATAAACCCCATAATGCTGTTGAGACTTTTGAAAACAAATATGGTGACTGTAAAGACAAGGCCACTTTATTAATTGCACTTTTATCTGCTATTGGTGTCAGAGCAGAACCGGTATTGATTAATACAGCAGGACACTCTGAACTGGAGATAGCCAGCCCTGATCATTTTAATCATATGATTGTTTATCTGCCCAATCTGGACCTGTATCTGGATCCTACAAACGGGATTACAATGTATGGTGACCTTCCCGCTGTAGATCAGGGCAAGAAAGTAGTTATGCCTTTATCAAACTGGATTTCAGAAACACCTGTTTTTCCTGCAGAAAACAACAGGGAACATTTTTATCAAAAGATAGAACTCTCTGAAAACGGTTCAGCAAGGATAAATGTAACATGGCTGGCCAATGGAGCCTTTGATTCTGTTAATAAACTATTATTTACATTCCTGAATGAACAACAAAGGACAGCACAAATGGGCTTTATTATGAATCATTATTATCCCGGCAGCGAAATCCAGTCCTGTGACTTTGTCAGGGTTGAAGGCCTGGAAGACAATTTCCGGATAGATTTTTCGCTATCAATGAAAAATTATACACAGAAAATGGGTAATCTATTAACTATTAAAGCATTCAGGTTCTTACCTGCTTTTGCTCAACTGGTGGGCAGCAGTGAAAGAGAAAATGCCGTCTATTTAGGCCATAATATGAATATCAGCAGAGAGATAGAGATCGAATTACCCGAAGGAGTTGAGGTAAACTATCTTCCTGAGGATGTCTGGATGGAAAATGAGACAGGATCACTGAAAGCCAGTTTCCTGCATGATGAAAAGGGTATCCAAATAAATCTGGACTTTAAAACTGTTAAACATATTATAGAGAAAGAGCAGTATCAGGATTTGAAAGAATTGTTTGATAAGGCAGCGGAAACTATGAACCAACAGATATTGCTGATGAAAAAATAAAATAAAGGAACAAAAAAGCAGGAAAACCTGCTTTTTTATTTGCTAAAAAAATAGAGATACCAGAAACCGGTAAAGGATAATTGAAAAAAATAACGAATATATTAAAATAACTTATTGACAAAATATAACTAAAGTGTTATTATATTAGTGCACTAGATATATAGTGCACAATTTATATAGGATTTATGAAGGGGAGGAAAATACAGATGAAAAAAAAGAGAAAAAGCAGAAAAAAGATAATCATCTTTTCGGTAATTATTATTGTACTGTTTGCCTTTGTTTTATTAAGAAAGAATGCAAATAAAGCTGCAGCGGGTTTTGTGCTGGTAAAAACAGCAATTGCTGAAAAGGAAACATTGATTACAAGTGTTCTGGCTGATGGAAATATTTTAGCAGAAGAAGAAAAGGCTATAAAAGCTGATCTTGCCGGTATTGTAAAAGATGTATATGTAAAGAGCGGAGACCTGGTCCTTGAAGGTGATAAGATTTATAGTATTGAAAAAAGTGTATATGAAGATTCTTTAGAAAAAGCCCGCTTAAGCCTTAAAGAAGCCAGGGCGAACAGGGAAAATATGATGGAAACCTATAAGAATCAGCAAAGAATTAATGCCTTGAAAATGGAAGAGGCGGAGAAGAATCTGGAGATAGCCCTTTTGTCATATGAACAGCAAAAAACAGAACTGGAAGAGCGTAAGTCAAAAATGGAAGAGGAATTGGAAGAAATAAAAAGGAATCTGGAAAAAGCAGAAAGCAGGCTTAGAGATAGTGAGTATCTGTATGAGAAAAATGCTATTTCACAGAATACCCTGAAAGAGGCAGAAGAGTTATATGATGAACTTAGCCGTAAATATACCAGCCTTAAAACAGATCTGGGGCTCTTTATTGAAAAGACCATGCCCAATGCCCTTGAACTGGCACAGCTGAAGATAGATAATGCCAGTAATCAGCTGGATTATTTAAAAGCTTCACTGGCTTTTGACAGTATTTCAGAAAAAGATCTGGAATTAGCAGAATTGAGAGTTATAAATCTGGAAAGAGAGGTAGAAAGGCTCCAGAATGACCTGACGAAGGCAGTTACATATGCACCCATGGCAGGAACATTAATAAATATTGATATAAAGACAGGAGACAGTGTTCTGGAAGGAGCCACTGTAGGAAAAATTGCAGACTTAAGCAGCTATATTGCTGAAGTTTTTGTCGATGAGATAGATATAAACAAGATAAAGACAGGACAGGAAGTCAAAATAACCAGTGATTCATTTGCTGAAGAACTGGAAGGGGTTGTGGAGTTCATTGCCCCGGGCGGGACACTTCTTGGAAATATCACTAAATACCGGACAGAGGTAAGGATAAAAGATGACATGGGAGTAGTACGCCCCGGTATGTTTGTAAATGCAGAAATTATTACAAATATCCGGGAAGATGTCATAACTGTTCCATCACTGGCTATAATGGGGGATGAAGAAAAGTATGTATTTGTGGTGGAAGACGGGAAAGCGGTAAAACGGAATATCGAAACAGGTTTGAAAGGTTTGAGCAAGGTTGAAATTGAAGGTGTTGAGCCGGGTGAAAAGATAATCATTGGTCCTTTTACAACTCTGAAAGTTCTGGAAGATGGAACAGCTGTCATGGATATGGAGCTGTAAACAGCTATAGGGGAAAAGGAGTGTACAAAATTATGATACAGGTGGAAAACTTGACAAAAATATATGGTAAGGGAGAGATAGCCGTTACTGCTTTGAATCAGGTTTCCTTTTCAGTCAGGGAAGGGGAGTTTGTTGCAGTGATGGGACCTTCCGGTTCCGGCAAAACTACACTCATGAATATACTTGGTTGTCTTGATTCTCCTACCAGCGGGACATATATTCTGTCCGGTACAGATGTCATTAATATGACTGACAAGGAACTGGCCCGGATACGGAATAGGAAGATTGGTTTCATTTTTCAGACTTTCAACCTGTTACCGAGGCTGACTGCTTTAAAAAATGTTGAACAACCCATGATTTACCGGGGAATTAGAAGAAAAAAACGGGAGGAAACTGCCCGAAAGTATTTAACTGAGGTTGGACTGGAAGACAGAATGCATCATCTGCCCAATGAGCTGTCTGGCGGCCAGAAACAGCGGGTGGCTATTGCCAGGGCACTTGTGAACAACCCTGATATTATCCTGGCAGATGAACCCACCGGTAACCTTGATTCCAGGTCTGAAAAGGATATTTTAAATATATTGACTGATCTTAATAAAAAAGGCATCACTATTATTATGGTTACACATAATGAAAAAGTTGCCAGATATGCCCACCGGATCGTCTATTTTCATGACGGCGAGATAGTAAAGGAAGAGATTGTCAATGCTGGAGGTGGCAGTATTGAAACTGGGTGAATATATCAGTCTGGCAGTGAGTGAAATTTATCATAACAAGATCAGAACTTTTCTCACCCTTATCGGAATCATTATAGGTATAGCAGCTGTTATTATCATCATCTTTGTAATCCAGGGAGCAGAAGAATACCTGTTCCATGAGTTGGGTTCCATAGTTCCTCTGGATCTGATAGAAATATATGGCCGGTGGGATCCTGATACTCAAAGGAGGCTGGGCTATATAAGCTTTGAAGATCTGGATTATCTGAAAGAAAAACTGGGTGACCAGATCAGGGCTGTTACCCCCGTATATTATTTCTATGGAGATTTGCAAAAAAAGGGACATAATTATGAGTGTGAAATTATAGCAACTACAGAAGAATATCAGGAATTTTATTATTTAAATATAACTGAGGGCAGGTTTATCAGTAATACCGATAACGAAAATTTCAACCAGGTAATAGTTCTTGGCCGTGATACTGCTGAAGAATTGTTTGCAGGAGAAGAAGCCATTGGAAAGAAGATTACATTATATGACACTACCTTTACAGTCATCGGTATCCTTCCTGAAACATATAAATCTCCAATAGCCAGCGGCGGGAGTACTGGTGATGACAATAGGGCTTTTATTCCCCTGAAAGTAGTTGAAAGAATTTTTGGCATACATAATGAGTTTTATTTATGGATGAGGGCAACAGGCACTGAAACTGTTTCATCTACACAGCAGAGGGTACTGGAACTCCTCGATGAGAGACATGGGTTGGCTCCTGATGGTGAATCAAGATATTATGCTTATAATTTTGCTGAAGATATGGAAATGATAAGAATAATAAAAACTGTCTTAATGGTTTTATTAAGCGGTGTTGCCAGTATAACACTACTGGTAGCAGGTATCGGGGTAATGAATATAATGCTGGTAATTATTGCTGAGAGGATAAAAGAAATCGGCTTACGTAAAGCACTCGGGGCTACCAGGAGGGACATTTTATCACAGTTTATCATTGAGAGTATTATTTTATGCATTTTCGGCGGAATTCTGGGGGTTTTACTGGGTTATTTCGGGAGCAGAACGATCCTGTCCTTTGTCAGGGATTTTGTAAGAGTAGAGATTGCTGTTCCCTTCTGGGCTGTCATTTTATCACTTGGTTTCACAACAGCAGTAGGATTATTTTTTGGAATCTATCCAGCCATGAAGGCAGCAAAACTTGATCCTATAGAAGCTCTTCATCATCAATAAGAAGGAGAGAGGCAGATGAATTTTATTGAGAAAATTAAACTGTCCATGACAGGGGTATGGAGTAATAAATTCCGGTCCTTCCTTACTCTACTGGGGGTAATAATCGGTGTGAGCTCAGTTATTACTATGGTTTCCCTTGGCAGCGGGACCAGGCTGGTTGTAGGAGGACAACTGGAAGAACTTATGGGCAGACAGGTCGCTCTCTTTCCCAACTGGAATCTTCCGTACACCCAGCAGGGGGTACTTTCACTGGAAGATGTCGATTATCTTAAAGAATCCATCATTGGAGCTGAAGAGGTCGCTCCTTTTTACCGGGGATGGTTTCGAATAAATTATGAAGGAAGAGAGTATACCGGATCAGTGGCAGGCGTAGTGGAGAATGCCCTGGAGCTCACCAATCTAAAACTGGAATATGGAAGAATGATTACTGAAAGCGATCTGGCCAATCATGAACATGTAGCCGTTATCGGCCAGAGGACCCTTGAACAGCTGACAGACAATACGGATTTTGCATCCTTTATTGGAAAAGAGATAGAAATCGACGGTAACAGATTACTTATTGTGGGAGTATTGGGGATCGCAAACGCTTCTGTAGTATTATCCAATGATGTGGTACTGGTTCCCCTGACCACTTTCCGTGATCTGTGGAGATGGTATGATCCTTATAATTTTTTGATTACATATGATAGTAAAAGCACTGAGGAGGATATAATAAATCAGATAGAGTATTTGATGAATGATAAATATGGAACATCCAGGGGACAATGCAAGTTCATGCCGGCAGGTATCCAGAAAGAAATCAATATTTATAATAATATATTAAAAATACTGATACTGGTTTTGGGGAGTATTGCCGGGATTTCTTTACTGGTTGGCGGTATTGGTGTTATGAATATAATGCTGGTTAATGTGAAGGAAAGGACGAAAGAAATAGGTTTACGTAAGGCAATCGGGGCCAGCAGCAGGGATATACAAAGCCAGTTTCTTATTGAATCAATTTTGCTTGCCGGGGGAGGAGGTATTATCGGCATCATCATCGGAGCGGGCTTTTCTTCCCTGCTCAATTTCATTATCGCACATTTCTTTGAATGGTGGCAGGGTTATATTCCTGCCTGGGTAATATTATTATCCTTTGGTGTTACTACCTTTATCGGTATTGTCTTTGGTTCATATCCTGCCTATAAAGCATCAAAACTTGACCCCATAGAGGCTTTGAGGTATGAATAGAATATTGATATAAAGAAAAAACAATTATAAAAGGAGTTGATTAACTTGCCAAATAAAAGGAAGCCTGTTTTCTTTCTCTTTATTGTATTAATCACATTATTTACAGGTAGATTATTTGCAGAAGAAAAGCTTATTGGTTTAGGGGAATTACTGGAACTGGTACTGGAGAACAATATAGAATTGAAGCTGGCAGAGTTAAACCTGGAAGACGCCGGCCTTGATTATAAGAAGGCAGAATTAAACAATCTTATGTCTAAAAGCAGGTTAATAAAGCTTCAGAATGAACTTCAGATGGCTTATGCCAGAAAGAGTTTTAAAGATACAAGAGACGGGATTATTATGGACATTATCAGTAAATACCTGGACCTGATCAATATAAATTATCAGATCCTTACAGCAGAGAAAGAGGTATATCTGGAGGAAAAAAGGGTTGAAGAGGTCAAGGCACAGGTAGAGGTCGGTTACAAGAGCAGTCTGGAGCTGTTCGAACAGGAGACCAGATATTTATCTGCCGTCAATTCACTGGAAAGGCTCCGGGGTGTCAGGGAACAGAAAACAAGAGAGCTGAAACAGAAAGCTGTGCTTGATGATGAATATGAAATAAAACTTATAGAACTGAAAAAACCGGAGATATGGATAGTTACAGAAGAAAGTGTTCTGGAGGAAGCTTTAAACTCAGAAATTCTGGCCATCCGGGAAAAACAGGTTGAAATTGCTGAAAATGACCTTTTGAGGGCAAAGATTTCAGGAATTCCAGAGCTGGATTTAAAGAAAAAAGAACTGGGACAAAAAAAGGCAGCACTGGAACTGGAAAAAGAGAGACAGAATATAGAGAATAATGCCAGGAACACCTATTTCCAGTATGAAGAACTGGTAAAAAATATGAATATGGCTGAAAAATCTCTGTTCCAGGCTGAGGAACATTACAGGATTATTAAAGAACAGAATAAGGCAGGCCTGGTAAGTAATAATGACCTTTTATCATCAGAACTGAGTTTTTACAAAGCACAGAGTTACTTTATAGAATCCATTATAAATTATTATAAAGGGGTCCTGGAATTGCAGAGAGTAATGTGTCAGGATCTGGAGGTGGAGATAAATAATGCAGGCAGTAAATAAGAAAAGAAAGAGAATCAGTTATATTTTACCCATAGCAATTCTTGCTTTTTTATTCTTCACATATACTTGTTCTTTTGCTGAAGAAATTGATTCTGACAGAGTGCTTGAAACAGGACTGAAGAATAATAATGTCTTACAGGAGAAAAAAGACTATATAAAGGCACTGAAAAGGGAAAGGGGAATCCTGGAAGCAGGTGTTGACTGGTATTTGGGTATAAATGGTAATTATCTGTATTCCTCAGAAAAGATGGACTCCAATTTTAAGATTATAGATTCTGGGGATATTTCCTCTTTAGTCCTGGAGGGAGGAAAGAATACAGCAAAAGGTTTTTCAATTAACTTTCAATTATCGTTAACTGATGAAGGTGTGTTTCAATTTAAAGATCCTGAGGATAAATATAGGTTCAGGCTCGATCTTTCAAAAAGATTGTACCCCCTGGTACCTACTGAAACAGAGAAAAAATTTATACTGGTAGACAATGATCTGATCATTGCTGAAGCAGATCTGGCTTATTCCCGGAAGAGTAAAGAGATAGAGTGGCTGGAAAGCTATCTGAATATCCTATCCCTTCAGGAAAGACTGAAATATTCAGAAGAAAGATATCAACTGGCACTGGCCAATCTGAAAAAGGTCAGGGAAGAACAGCTGATTGCAGAGGCAGGAAAAGCACAGCTCCTGATGGCAGAAATAACTATGAGGGAAGCATTATTACAGAAGAAACAGATAGAAAATAGTTTTGTTCAGGCCAATGCAAAACTTATCCTGGAAACAGGTGTAGAGGGGGATATTGCCTACAATGAAAACAGCCAGTATCTCAGTAATTTTAGCCGGAGAATGGATACGATTAATATAGAATTGAGTGATGACGAGATAGAAGGCCTCTTGAAGAAAAACAATGTGCAATTGCGCCAGATAATGTTTAATAAAGATTATGCCGAAAACGAATTGAAGTGGCAGTCAAAAGAAGATAATATAAAGGTTGACGGCTTTGGAAGGTACAATTATGATGCTGTTTATCCTGATGATTTTAAGGATTACTGGGAAGTCGGACTGGGTTTTAGCTATGACTTCTATGATGGCGGAAGGCAGAAGCTGGCAATGGAAAACATCAGGGCAAAAATTGAAGGGTTGGAAGAAAAGTATGAGCATACCCTGAAAGAGCTGAAACTGCAGCTGGATGTCCTTATGAATCAATACAGACTCGATCTCATGAATCTTGAAACAAAGGAGATCTCAATGGAAAAAGCCAGGCTGGAAAAAGAGTTATACAAAGAACAGTACAGTAAAGGCCTGATAAGTGAGGCTCAGTATAAAGAGCTTGATATAAATCTAAAAGAGGCTGAGCTGGCCTATAAAGAAGCCGGCGACAAGGTCCTTTTTGACAAGGCCAGAATAGCCCTTTTCCTCGGCCTGTTCTAACACAGGGGGACACAGGGGGACGGTTCTCCTGTGTCATTTTACCTGTAACCGCTTTCAGGGAAAACTGTGATAATATATCAGTATTGTAGAGATTAAAAGTTAACAAAAATAATGTTACCGGTAAACACTCTGGAAGGACCAGGATGGCATTAGACATATGCGGAATTGTAGTATCATTTTTCCAAGAGACTATCTGAGAAGGTAGTCTTTTTTGTCCGCTGTGTTCCTATATTTTTTTAATTTATATTTGACAATTATTAGAAAACTATACTAATAGGTAGTAGACAAGCAATACAAAAAATGGTAACATATAAACAGATTTTCCGGAGAATTAAAAAAATGTAAGGAGTGTGATATTTATGGTGGCTATGATAGATGTTAATCAGGTCGGTTTATATGAGTTGAGTAAAGATGAATTATTGATAATTGATGGGGGTATTTCCGGCGAGACTATTGGTGCAGCAATTGGTGCCGGTGTTGGCTCAATTGTGGGAACCTTAGTAGGAGGTGCTATTGGTTCTGCAGTCGCTCCCGGACCGGGTACTGTTGCAGGAGGCTTTACTGGAAAAGAGATAGGAATGGCTGTAGGTGCCGGCCTTGGCGCTGCAGTAGGAGGAATTATTGGAGGATTGCTGGGCGACTAAAAATTGTTTTGAGAGAAGGTAGGGTTACCCTACCTTCTCCAATAGAACTTCTGGAGGTGATTTTATGTACAATAAGATAGGAGTAAGGTTAATAGTATCACTTTTTTCTGTGATCGGGTAGTTTATTGCATTAGTAATAATAAGGCATATATCTGTTCCAGCCATGATATACGGCGGAATTTTTGTTTTTGTCTTCACTTATGTAATTAATACAATAATAAATTGGATTATGCAAAAAAAGAAATAGTTTTCTTTCAAACCACATAATTTTTTATTCTATTCATAAAGTACTATAGGAGGGTATGTAATTGAATAATGTAGAAATCATGACAAATAAAGAATTAAAGATGGATAATATTTTATCATTAAGAAAGAAGCTAAAACAAAATGAACTCAGTGATGAAATTAATATGATACATAATTATTTAGCGGAAAATCGCATAAAAAGGGCTGGTCCACTGGTAACAGCTATTTTTAATGTTGAACAGGTTAATGGCGAACAAATAATAGATATAGAGATTCTGGCACCCATGGATAAAAAGAATGGTTTGCCTGAAAAATATAATTTCAAGGAAAAATTTTATTTAACAAATGCCGTTTATGCGAGACATGAGTGGAATCCCGCTTTTTTACAGGAAACATACAACAAATTGATAAAATACATTAATGATAATAATTTACAGCAAATTACCCCTGCCTATAATGTTTATATAAACGAATTCTCATCAATAAATGATCTGGATGAAATGATAATTGATATTTATATTGGAATAAATCCCAATATTTTATAGGAATAAAGGATTATTTTTTTTATAAACTACCTGTTCAGGTAGTTTTTTTATATATAAAGCCAGGATAAATCAAAAACTAGCTGAATGTATAGTAG
>JAAYLO010000366.1 GCA_012521855.1 Halanaerobiaceae bacterium | reverse complement strand
TTTGTTATTCCTGCACTTACCAGTGTAAAGATAACATCGTCTATATCCTTATAAGCCAGAGGAGCCTCATCCAGTAGTGTTCCCGGATTACTGGCAATACTCACAACACCTCTCATTTGATTCAACAAATCTTCTCTGGAAAATTCTTTTCTCGCTCTTTTCCTGGACATCAGACGTCCGGCACCATGGTTTACTGAGCAGAATGTTTCATGTATTTTATCAGTACCTACTACCACATAAGAAGCTGTACCCATGCTCCCTGGAATTATGGCTGGATGACCTGTATCCATATAACATTGAGGATTTTCTTCATGGCCTCCTGGTAATGCCCTGGTAGCTCCTTTTCTGTGTACCAGCAGCCATCGACCATTATATCTTTCCTTTTTGGCTATATTATGTGCTACATCATATAAAATATTGAGACCTAAATCTATTTCAGATTTCTTCAAAACCTCTACAAAGGCTTCTCTTACAAAATGGGTGATAATCTGTCTATTAGAAAAAGCATAGTTTGCGGCAGTCGCCATGGCTTTTAAATAATTTTGTCCATCTTTAGAAGTGATAGGCGCACAGGCCAGCCCTTTTTCAGGTGCATAGCTTCTGTTCTTCTCTGAATTCTCCCACATTATTTTAGAGTAATCCGTACAGATTTGATGTCCAAATCCCCTGCTTCCAGTATGTATCATGATATAAGTAAATTTATCTTTAAAACCAAATCTTGCTGCTAAATTTTCGTCAAACACACTGCTCACTTCACCAATCTCTATAAAGTGGTTGCCGCCACCTAAAGTTCCCAGCTGATCAGCCCGTTTGAGAGCTTCTTTTGAAATAACTGACACATCAGCTCCCCTGATACATCCTCTGTCTTCAATCTTATTTAGATCCTCTTTTCTCCCGAAACCTTCTTTGACAAAATACTCTACGCTCTCCCCGGCTATAGCATCTAATGGAATCTTTTTAAACAGCTGCAATCCACTTGATTTACCTACACCTCCAGGTACACGCCGGGAAATGTGATTCAGTAATTGTAAAATTATATTTCTGTCAAGTTTCTCAGCATGAATCTTTGTGGTTATTAATCTTACCCCGCAGTTTATATCCATACCGACTGCACCTGCTGATACAACACCTTTTTCATAATCAGTCGCCATAACTCCCCCAATAGGCAGGCCATAACCAGTATGGATATCTGGCATTCCTATTACAGGGCTTACCACACCTGCCAACATACTCGCATTATACAACTGTCTAACCGCTTCATCTTCAAGATAGTTTTCAAAAAGTTCTTTACTTAAATAAACATTAATATCTATATTATTTTCTTCATTTGTTAAAGTATAACAATTTGGTCTTTTCTCTCTTAATAGTTTTTTCATATCGTCCACCTCAAAAAATGTTGTATAATCATTATAGCATAAAGGTTAAAGCCCTGCCAGTTAATAAAGGACAAAAAAAGAAAGCAGGATTCTTTATTCCTGCCTGAATAATGACTAAATGAAAAGATTTTTATACTAATCTCAGGCCCATTTTTTTTGCATAATTATAGGCTTCCTGGTATTCTTTATAATCTAATCTTCTTGATATTTCCTCATATTCATGAGCTTTATGGGCAGGATAATATTGGTCCATTAGATTAAGCAGACAATCAGGAGATAATTCCTCTTTTATAAAATCCAGAACTTTTTTTGTATCCTCCAGACCTCCAGGTAAAACTAAATGCCTGATTAATAATCTGCGATAGGCTATTCCCCTTTCATCAAGCTTTATACCGACTACCTGTAGATCCATCTCCTTTAGGGCAAGTTTTGCCCTTTCCGGTGAATTATATTTGAAATCTGGCATATAAATATCGATAATTCCGTCTAAAATCTTTAAAGTTTCTACACTCTCATAAGCAGCACAGTTGTATACAATGGGTATTTTTAATCCATTCCGCGCAGCAATGTATATAGCATCCAGTATATTCGGCACAAAATGTGTTGGAGTTACTAGATTTATATTATGGCATTGATAATGATCCTGCAAAAACAGCATAATGTCTGCCAGCTTCTCATTTGAAATTATATTTCCTTTACCATGAAAACTAATATTATAATTCTGGCAATAAACACAACTTAAATTACAGTAAGAAAAAAATATTGTTCCAGAGCCTTTATAGCCGACAAGTACTTATTCTTCGCCAAAATGCGGCCCGTAACTGGATACCATTGCTTTATCTATTCCCGGGCATATTCCGGCTCCTTTTTTTCTTTCTATAGCACATTCATGGGGGCAAAGTAGACAACTTTCAAAATTCCTTCTGGCAATTTTCACTTTTTCAAACAGACTGCCATCCTGTAGTGAGTTCCTGTAAGCTGGTTCAAAAGTCATTTTTCTCTCACCTCTTGACACAGGGGGACGGTTCTTATGTGTCATGATATTATATAAGACAAGCTTTATCATTTCGGTGAAATTGGTTTGAAAACCTGAAATGATCATTATATTCTATAACACATGAGAACCGTCCCCCTGTGTTTATCTTTTCTCCTATTTCTATATTAATAATTATTTTTCCTGCTTTTCGTTGGAATTTTTCATCTAATTGTTTGTTAGTGTAAAATAAGTTTTGGAGAAATATTAAAATAAAATAGAAAGAAGACTCCTTATTTGATAAAATGTTAAGTG
>JAAYLO010000365.1 GCA_012521855.1 Halanaerobiaceae bacterium | reverse complement strand
GTATAAATGTGCTATATTTTGAAAATATTAAGTAAAGGCATAGATATTGCCTAAAATAACATGATATTATTGACATTAATCCATACAATTCTATATAATAATTATATCAGAGTATTTTGGGGGTGTTTTTTTTGGGTAATTTAAAGCGGGTGATGATAAGCCTGCCCAATAACCTTCTCCAGGAGGTTGACGGCTTTGTACAGAAGGGGAGTGGGAACCGGAGTGAGTTTATCAGGGAAGCCATGAAATTGTATTTACAGGAGAAGAAAAGACAGGAAATCAGAGAACAGATGAAAACAGGTTATTTAGAGATGAGTGATATAAATCTTCAGTTAGCTGATGAAGGTCTTAAATGTGATGCCTCTACCATCTACTTTTATGAAGAAAAATTGGCGGAGTGTGAATAGTGTGAACATAAGCAGAGGAGATGTTTACTATGCTGACCTGAATCCTGTTATTGGCTCGGAACAGGGAGGGGTCAGACCTGTTCTAATAATTCAAAATGATATAGGAAATAAATACAGTCCCACAGTAATAGTTGCCGCGATTACCTCTAAAATTGATAAAGCCAAGTTACCTACACATGTAGAAATTTCTGCTGAGAGTACGAATCTTGAAAAAGATTCGGTAATATTGCTGGAGCAGATAAGGACAATTGATAAAAAACGCTTACAGCGTCATGTTACACATCTTGATAAAAGTATTATTGAAAAAGTTAATGAAGCCATAGAAATAAGTCTAGGATTAATTGAGATTTGAGCTCCCTGAAAAAGGAGTTCTTTTTTTGCTGAAAGGAGTGTATTTCCTGAATATACCTGAAGGAAAGAAGGCTGAAAGAAAGAATAATTATTAGAGATGGAATCAGAGCAATAGAATTGGCAGCGGAGAGGAACAGAAGTCATGATAAGAAATATCAGATCAGTCACGGTAATTTGCATAATAATTTCCCTCTTTTCTGGCTCTATATTTTCTGAGTCAGTATTTGCAGGCTCAAATGATTTTTTCAGCAGGGAAAATATAATTACTATTGCAAAAGGCTTTGCTTCCCTTTATTTGCTGAACAAAGTCAATAAACTCATTACAGAACAGAATGAACCTGAACCGGTTTTTGAACAACAGATCAGGACAGAGAAGAGCAGCGGAATCTCTTCCGGTATAGATAATAAAATCATTGTCATTGATGCAGGCCATGGAGGCAGTGATCCCGGTGCTATCGGGAAGGGGGGCTTAAGAGAAAAAGATGTCACCCTTGATATTGCTTTACGGCTTTACCAGCTCCTAAGGGCATATACGAAGGCCAGGGTTTACCTGACCCGTGACAAGGATCAGTATGTGTCACTGCAGGAAAGGTCCGTAATGGCTAACAGCCTTGGAGCAGATGCTTTTATCAGTATTCATATCAATGCAGCTGAAAATGGAATCGAAAAAGGAATTGAAACATATGCACATTATAACTCGCCTGAGGAAGCCTGGGCCCTGGCATGGTATCTTCAGGAAAGCCTGGTAAAAGAACTGGGCCTCCTTGACCGGGGACTGAAGGCAGATAATTTTCATGTTATCAGGGAGACAAAGATGAAAGCAGTCCTTCTGGAGGTGGGTTTTATATCAGACAGGACAGAGGAAGGGCTTCTGAAACAGCCAGCTACCCGGGAAAAGGCTGCCCGCGCAATTTACCAGGGACTTTTGACTTATTATGATAAAGGTTAGTGTAAAATAAGTTTTGGAGAAATATTAAAATAAAATAGAAAGAAGACTCCTTATTTGATAAAATGTTAAGTG
>JAAYLO010000364.1 GCA_012521855.1 Halanaerobiaceae bacterium | reverse complement strand
GTTGAGGAATTTCTTTATCTTCATGCTGAAAGCCGCCTCGTTGAAAATGAGAAAGAACTGGTAGAGCGGATAATTGCCCAGGCAAATGATCTGGCCGGGGAGAAGTTCGCCAGGAATACTCCTGTTACCAGTTTAAGCGGTGGACAGTCCCGGGCCCTGATGATTGCTGATACTGCTATCTTGAGTTCTTCCCCAATAATTCTCATCGATGAAATTGAGAATGCAGGGATAGACCGGGAAAAGGCACTGAAGCTCCTGGTGGGAGAAGAAAAAATAGTTTTAATGGCAACACATGATCCAATTCTGGCCTTGATGGCGGATAAGAGGATTGTAATCAATAATGGCGGTATTGTAGATGTATTAGGAACCAGTGAAGAAGAAAAGGAGATCCTGAAGGAACTGAAGTTGATGGATGAAAGATTGAATATGATGAGAAATGCTCTCCGTTATGGTAAGCAACTGGAACTCAGGGATAGTATCAGCAAAGCAATTTAGATTTTGTAAACTGATTCTCACTATAATCCAGAAAAAACTTTATTTACAAAAAGGAAAATTAAAGTCAATATAGAATAAATATAATATGACAGACCCAATAACGGGGAAAGAATAAAAATTCCGGCGGGCAGTAATAAACAGAAGTAAAAAGTGGTGGTTGCTAAATGCATAATTTTTTCAGCATGGATGGGTTACCTTATAAGGTTGCTACAGTAATTTATAATCTTATGGCATTAAGTTTCCTCTGGTTTATCTTCAGTATCCCCATTATTACAATAGGTGCTTCCACAACAGCCTTATTTTATGTAGTGGGTAAAATAATCAGGGGTGAAAATTATGAACTCTATAAGGGCTTCTGGAAGAGCTTCAGGTTAAATTTTAAACAGGCCACCATTATCTGGCTGATAATGATTTTTACCGCCTATCTTTTGTTTACCAATATTATAGGGGTAAGGGCACTTCAACTGGGCAAGTTCTTTTTGTATATGCAGTATATTTTATTTGTTGAATTACTTATTATCTTTATCTATATCTTTCCTATTCTGTCCAGGTATCACATGACTGTCTTTAATTGTTTCAAAATGTCTATCTATATTGGGAACCGTCATTTGTTAACATCTTTTCTCTGTATGATGGTTTTTCCCGGTATGTATTATCTCCTGGCCTGGAAGTCATTAACAATCATATTTCTGGCCGCTATATATGCCTTCTGGATTACCTACCTGCTCAAGGACAAGCTTGAGCTATATGCAAAAAAAGAAGAAGAGAGTGAAAAGGAGGAAAAAGAAGAATAATGAGAATGCTGGATGCATATTGTGGTTTATATTGTGGTGCCTGCCCAAAATTTATGATGACAGAGAATGGTGAAATTGAAGAGTTTGCAGCAAAAAACGGGCTTTCCGTTGAAGATTTTGCCTGTTCCGGATGTAAAAGCGGCCAGGTGGCTAAATGGTGCAGGGTGTGTAAGCTGAAAATGTGTGCACAGGAAAAGGGCTTTGATAGCTGCGCAGAGTGCAGGGATTACCCCTGTACTGATTTGATCAGTTTCCGGGATGACCCGAAATACCCTTATCATAAAGAGATTGCTGCCTATCTGGAGGAGATAAAGGAGGCCGGGAAAGAAGCCTGGCTGCTCTCTATGAAAGAAAGGTGGTCCTGTAAAAATTGTGGTGAGCCATACAACTGGTATCAGTTGGTCTGTGATAATTGTAAGGAAAAAGTAAATGGGTATGAGGAGCCCTGATCTATTATTTATTCAGAAAATATATTCTTCACGACTCTGCTCTGATTGTCAGTCTGCAGGGTCTTTTTTTTGAAAGATAATAAATGAGTGTAAAAAAGGAATATAAACCCCCTTGACAGTAGAAATTAAATATGGTAATCTTAAGTAGCAGATATACCCAGTAGGGGTATAGGGTATTAACGCCATTATGACCTTTAGAGGTGAAGGAGATGACAAATAAAGTACTGAAGAAAACTATATTGAAACTGGAAGGAATGAGTTGTGCTGCCTGTGCCCAGGCAATAGAAAAGGCTTTAAAGAATGCAGATGGTGTAGGGGAAGCCCGGGTTAATTTTGCAGCAGAAAAGGCCTATCTGGAGTTCGATCCTTCTCTGACAAATGAGGAAAAACTTGCTGATGCAGTACGGGCAGCAGGTTATGATGTAAAGGTTAGAAAGGAAAAGGTGACCATCAAAATCGGCGGTATGACCTGTGCCAGCTGTTCTGCAGCAGTAGAAAGGGCCCTGAACAGGGCAGAGGGTATCTATCAGGCCAGTGTCAATATAGCCACTGAAAGGGCTGTAGTGGAATATGATCCTGAAAGAATATCCAGAGAGGAATTGAGGGAAATAATCAAAAACACCGGTTATGAGCTGCTGGGTTTTGAAGGAGATGAGACTACAGAAACCGGGATAAATACTGATTTAAAGAAGCTTGAGGAAGCCAGGAAGAAGATGTGGGGGAGCTGGGCTTTCACCCTTCCCATTATTTTCTGGATGATACCGGAAATGGTATTTGGTATTGTCTGGCCCAATATGACTGTTTATAATATCG
>JAAYLO010000033.1 GCA_012521855.1 Halanaerobiaceae bacterium | reverse complement strand
GGACTTTACACTCTGCTCCTATGTCATAATAGCCGGATTCTTCATAGGCATTTACATCCATATATTTATATCCTTTCAGTACATCTACAGGTTTCCAGGAAAATATTATCTGGTCCGTCTTCCCTATTATCCCTTTATCCTGCATTTCCTTAATTTTGATAAAAATCTTTTTACAGGTCTCTTTAAATTGATTAAACAATACTTCCCTGTTTTTTTCTAAATAATCTATTAATATTTCTTCCAGTTTAACACTATATTTATATAAATAGTTCTCTTCAAAATGTTCAATTGCCTCTTCCCTTGTCATTGAATTATTCCTCCCCTGTATGTTTTACTGGTGCCAGGCCCTGGCTTCTATCAATCCTTTCTATATTTTCCATCATCCAACGTCTTTTTATATTTATACTTTATTATAACATATATCTGGTAATTTTTGTATGGATTTTTTTATTTTTTCTTCCGCTGTTCTTTTATTACACCTGTGAATTTAAACAATCAGGTATGAAAAATTAAAAAAGGACGTTCTCTAAACCGTCCTTTCACATAATTTTTCAGTTCATATTAGCAATATCTTTATAGAACCATCTCTTTTTTCTTTTGTGTTTCATACCGGTAGTCAAAAACCCTTCTGGACTTCTTTTCCGAACGGGGCAGCTCACCCAGTTTCACACATTCACAGTCTGCCTTTATTCCTATTCTGTTTTTAAATGTTTTCTGGATTTCTTCCTTTAATCTAACTCTATCAACAGCCGGCGCTGTCTCTACCCGGAATAATACTCTATCTCTGCCTTCTTCATGATAGATTATTATCTGGTATTCACTTGAAAGCCCCTCAATTTCCTTCATAAGCTCATCAATCTGTCCCGGATAGATATTGACACCCTTAACCTTGACCATGTCATCAGTCCGGCCTGTTATTTTATCAATCATGGGATAGTCCCTGCCGCAACTACATCTATGTGGGATAATTCTTGTCAGGTCATGGGTCCTGTACCTTATCAGCGGAGCTGCTGCTTTTTTCAGGGTTGTTATAACCAGCTCACCGGTTTCTCCATCAGGAAGGACTTCCCCTGTATCAGGGTCAATTATTTCAAAATAGAAGTAATCATTCCAGTAATGTATTCCCTCATGTTTTTCACAATCAATCCCAATACCCGGGCCATACATCTCGGTCAAGCCGTATATATCAAATAGTTCAATGCCCAGCTCCTCAGTAATACGTTTTCCCATCAAATCTCCCCAACGCTCTGAGCCAATTATCCCGCGTTTCAGATGTATTTTATCCTTAAGCCCTCTTTTATTAACCTCCTCTGCCAGCAATAATGCATAAGAAGAGGTGGCACAGAGAACAGTTGTCTTCAAATCTACCATCATCTGAAGCTGTTTTTCAGTATTGCCAGGTCCGATGGGTATTGCCATTGCTCCTAATTTCTCACAGCCCGCCTGAAAACCTATCCCTGCTGTCCAGAGGCCAAATCCAGGTGTTATCTGAACCCGGTCAGTCCTTGTCAGTCCTGCCAGTTCATAACATCTGGCAAACATTTCAGCCCAGTTTTCCACATCCTCTCTTGTATAGGGGATTATTACAGGCTGCCCTGTTGTCCCAGAGGAAGAATGGATTCTGACAACCTCCTCATCCGGTACTGCCTGAAGTCCCAGGGGATATACCTCCCGGAGATCAGTCTTATCACTATAAGGGACTTCACGGAAATCTTCAATGGATTTTACTTTTTCAACATTTATACCGTATTCAGCAAATAGTCTTATATAAAATGGACTATTCTCTGCTGCATAAACAAGGGATTTCTTCAAAATTTCAAAATCTACTGTACTTCTCAATTTAGATGCACTCCTTCCGCTGACTTTATTCCTGAACGAAAAGCCTTTAAATTCAAATCAAGGTATTCTGCCCTGATATTTTTGCTCATTGACTTCTCTATGCTTTCACCTGAAAGATCCAGTAAACCAAGACCATAAGCAAAACCAATCAGAATCGTATTTACTACCCTTATTGCACCGGCCTCTCTGGCCAGCTTACTGGCATCAATGAAAAACACATTGCTGTTTGCAGAGATATATTCCATTATCTCTTCCTTATCACAGCTCTCTTTTCCCAGTATAGCGGAAACCGGATTGATCAGGGCTGTGTTAATCACAGCATGTGCCCCTTCCTTTAAATAAGAAATATTCCTTGCTCCTTCAATCAGTTCAAAAGAAAGCAGAAGATCAGCCCCGCCTACAGGTATAAATGCTGAATAACTCTCACCTGTACGGACATGACTGATAACAGATCCCCCCCGCTGGCTCATACCGATAGTCTCACCTGTTCTGGCCCTTCCGCCTTCAATAACTCTGCTGTCAGCCAGAACCTTGGAAGCCAGAACTGTACCCTGGCCCCCTACTCCTGAAATCAAAATATCCATCTCTCAACCTCCTCTTAAATCTCCTCTGAACTTATCTACTTAATACATTCAGCTGGACACACATTTTTACAGAGACCACAACCAGTACACAGATCATCATCTATCTCTACTTTACCTTCTTTAATATATAAAGCAGGACAACCAATTTCCCTGATACATTTTTTACAACCGGTACAGTTTTCTATTTCACATACCTGATCTGTTTTAAGTAAAGCAACACAGGGAGCCTCAAAAATAACTACACTCACTCCCTCATAACGTGCTGCCTCTTCTACCACTATTACGGCTCTGGTAAAATCAAAGGGATTTACTCTTTCAACAAAATCTATATTTAATGCCCTGGCGATTTTTGATATCTCAATTTCCGGTGAAACAGTATCCATCATCGTTTTCCCTGTACCTGGATGGGGTTGATGTCCTGTCATGGCAGTTGTTGAATTATCCAGAACCATCACATTTATATTGCTATTGTTATAAACCGCATTGGCAAGGCCAGTCATCCCTGAAGCAAAAAAAGTACTATCACCGATAAAGGCAAAGACATTTGTATCCGGCTCTGCCTTTTTGATTCCCTGGGCAATGGTTATTCCGGCACCCATACAGAGACAGGTATCAGTCATCTCCAGAGGTTTCCCATAACCAAGGGTATAACAGCCTATATCACCACAGAAGAGCGATTTATTCCCCCGCATGGCTGTTTTCACTACATAGAAGCTGGCCCGGTGGGGACAACCGGCACACAGTACCGGTGAACGCCGGGGAAGGTCTATAGAAGACAGCTGCTTATTTTTCTTAAACTCTTTGCCGGTAAACCTCTCAATAATCTCCAGGATGTTTTCAAATCTCAATTCCCCGGCTGGTGACACATATCCATTCATCTTGCCATTAATGGTCCGTTTTATATTATTTACAGCTAGCCGGTGATAAAGTTGTTCCTCAATTGCCGGATCCAGTTCTTCCAGAACCAGAATCTCTTCAACACTATCTAAAAACCTGTCATATAATTTATCAGGGGCCGGGAAAACTGCCCCAACCTTCAGTAGTGTAAACTCCAGGTTGTAAGTATTGATGATATCCTTTACTATAGCATAAGTGACTCCTCCTGCTGCTATACCATATTTCCCCTTTCCTTCTATCCTGTTAAAAGAAAGGTCTGAAAAAATATCGGATATTTCTTTCTGCTGCTCTTCTATCTCCAGATGCCTTCTATAGGTTAGTGACGGGAAAATAACCCGGTCAGGGCTTTTGACAAAACCCTCTATCTCATAATCATATCTGTTTTCATCTGTCTCAATGGTCCCTGAGCTATGGCAGACCTTTGTTGTAGGCCGCAATATTACAGGCAGATGTATTTTTTCTGATAATTCAAAGGCATATCTGATCATCTCATAGGCCTCTTCAGGTGAAGACGGATCAAGAACAGGAAGGTTGGCATATTTGCCAAAGTGGCGTGTATCCTGTTCTGTCTGTGATGATATTGGACCCGGGTCATCAGCGACAACTACTACCATTCCGCCTTTTGTCCCGACAATACCCAGACTCATCAAAGGATCAGAAGCAACATTCAATCCCACCTGTTTCATGGTAACCATAGTCCTGGCTCCACAATAAGATGCACCTGCTGCCACCTCCAGGGCAGCTTTCTCATTTGTTGACCATTCTACATTTATTTTTCCTTCTTTATTGAATTTCGCAACACTTTCCAGGATCTCTGTTGATGGTGTTCCTGGATAACCGCTGACAACCTTGACTCCTGCCATTACAGCACCTAAAGCTATGGCTGCATTCCCTAGCAAAACCTCCTTCAAAATAATCACCCTTTTCTAAAGCTTTATATTATTGGAAAAAACAGCTGAAATAAACAAAATGACTGCAAACAACAAAACCCCGACATCATTCCAGTTGATGAAGTATTTCCTGTAGCAGCTTTCCCCTGTTCTCAAATAAAAACCCCGTATTTCTGCTGAAATGGCACTGCCCTCTATTTTTTTCATTGATGTAATTAATAATGGTAAACAAAGCGGTAATATCAAGCGTGTTTTCTTGAAAATATTCTTTGTATCCAGCTGGACTCCCCGTGAAACCTGTGCCTCAATTATAGCTGACATTTCACTGGCAAAAATGGGAATAAACCTCAAAGCAGTGGTAAAGGCAAAGGCATACTTATAGGGAATCTTCAGTTTTACAACAAGTATATTTGAAAGATCATTCATCTGGGTTATTGACAACATCAGGGCCAGAGGCATGGTTGCTCCAATGAGACGGAGTACGATGATAATTGCTGTTGAGATACCATCTTCAGTTATAATGATATTAAATGGCATTTCAAGGAGCACTTCTCCCCTTCTGACAAATAAGACCTGTAACACAAAAATAAAAACGGAAAATTTAGAAAGGTTTTTTAATAACTCCATCCCCCTGTTCAATATCCCTGCCAGTGCAGCAAGTACCAGATTCAATAAGATCATCAACAGCAAAAACAAATGTGATTTGCTTGAAAAACAGGCTATTGAGATCATAAAAGATAGAAAAATCCTGCTCAGCGGGTTTAATCTATGAAGGAATGAATTACCCGGTATATAATCGAAAAAACTCCTCATACCTCAACTCTCCTCTTCTCATTTGATTTCTCTAAAATAAGTTCTGTCATCTCCTCAACAGTAAAAACATCTTCAAAACCACTACCCAGACGGCCGGCCAGACTGGCCATCTGGGGTGGTATCAGGGAAGCCTGCTCCAGTACATCATTCATACAAAATACACTCCTTGTCTCCCCGTCTGCAATGAGCTTTCCTCCTGACAGTACAAGGACTCTTTCTGCATAATCAAGAACTACCTCCATATCATGACAGACCATGATTACCGTTGTTCCCTTTTTATTCATTTCCCTGACTATTTCCATAATCTCTATGCATTCTTTATAATCCAGACCAGTAGTAGGCTCATCCAGAATCAATATTTCCGGTTCAACTGCTATCAATGAGGCCAGGGCCAGGCGCTGTCTTTCTCCTCTGCTTAGATTAAAGGGATTATCCTCAGCAGAAAAACCAAACATGGAGAGTACCTTTTCCAGCCTTTCCGCAATAAATTCCCTGTCCTTATAAAGCAGTTCAAGACCAAAGAGTATTTCCTCAGCAACTGTATTTCTACAGATCTGTCTGTCGGGGTTCTGAAAAAGAAAACCTATCTGTCTGGCCAGGACGCTGGACTTTGTATGTCCTGTATCAAGGCCATTAATCTCAACACTCCCTGATGAGGGTTTTAATAAGCCATTCAGGAGCCTGCAGAGAGTTGATTTCCCGGCCCCGTTAGCACCAATAATTGCCGCAAACTCACCTTTATTTATATGAAAAGATATATCAGTTAATGTTCTATCCCGGTCATAATTGAAACAAACATTCTGTAATCTAATCATCAATAATACTCCTCACCATTTTTTCTGCTTCTTCCACATTAATACACACACTGCCTGTATATACCCCCTCTTCCTTCAACCTGTTGGACAAGCTGGTAACCCGGGGACAGTTAATGCCTATTTCCTCCAGAAGGGAGCTCCTATCGATTACTTCCCTTACACTTCCATTTATAACGATTTTGCCAGTATCCATTACGAGGATATTTTTTGCAAACTCACTCAAAAGCATAATTTTCTGTTCAACTACAATAATAGTAATACCATGATTTTCATTCAGTTCTCTCAAAATCCTGTAAAACTGTACTGAGCTTTCCGGATCGAGCTCACTGGTGGGCTCATCAAGGAGCAGTATTTTCGGCCTTAAGGCCAGTATGGCTGCCAGGGCAACTTTCTGCTTCTGCCCCCCGCTTAAAGACTCAATACTTCTATACCGCAGAGAACTTATTCCCACTGCCTCAAGAGCAGAAGAAATCCGCTGTTCTATTTCTACAGCAGGCACAGAAAAATTCTCCAGGCCATAAAGTATCTCATCTTCTACAACTGAAGAAACCAGCTGTGTGTCTATATCCTGAAAAACGCTCCCGATTTTCAGGGATAAAGCACTGGGGGAAGTATCAAAGGTATCTTCCCCCTCTATCCTTACACTGCCGTAATAATCACCATTATAATGATGCGGTATCACTCCATTTATGGCATATGTCAGGCTGGTCTTCCCTGCACCGCTGGTTCCGGTAATCCCGAGGAAATCTCCTTTATTTATGGATAGATTAATATTATCCAGGGCGTTTTTTCTGCCATCCTTATATCTGAATGTTAAGTTACTGATCTTTATCATTGCTTTTACCCCTTAGCTACTTCTGTTTAAGGCCATTTTCAGCGGTATATACAGTCCCTGGACAATAATAGTATTGATCATGGCTGTTCCAAGAACAATCGGAATATAGGCAACAAGTGCAGAACTCTCTGCCCTCAGAGTGATAAAAAGACAGCTTACAAATACCGTACCGCTTACTACTGTGCTGACAAAAGTAGAGACAGCCGGATTCAAATCAAGACTATTTATTTTCATCGTTATTCTTATCATTAAACACATCACCACTGCCCCGGCCAGTTCAGATATGAAGTTTAGATAAGGTGTACCGGGGAAAAACTGGCAAATTGCCCCTGCAAGAATACCAATAGCAGCAGCTTCATAAAGATTCGGCCTGATGATTAAAATACCCAGGCAATACATTGCAATAACAAAGTTGGGCTTTACTCCCCCGATATTGATTATTGAACCGACAAAATACTTAAGAACTGCTCCTGCTGCCAGTAAAACTCCAATGAGTATAACATCTTTTACCGAAATTCCTTTCTTCTTTTCTGCCTTCAATTCTCTCTTCTCAACTCTTTGAATCTCTTCCATCTTAAATCTCCTCTCTCCTCATTTTTTTAAATATTGGTTTCTGTGTTAAGCATTTTCTTAAAATAAGGTATAAAAAAAACAGCCTAACCCTCCTAAAGGACAGACTGTTCGCAATCTGCGGTGCCACCTTTATTGACCAATTCTATACATTGGTCCGCTCTTTACGAAAATGCCAACACATTTTCTGCCATTAACGCAGGCTTACGTCTCAGCTACTGAACATACTATAGTATGTCTTTCACCTTGCCCTCAGTGGCCCATATAACAAACTGCTTTCCCCAGGTCTCTCAGCATACAACCTGTTCTCTGTAGGGTGCATCTTTTGTCTTTTTTCCACCTCATCGGTTTAGAGTAGTATACCATATTTTTATATTTTATGTCAAGCAAAAATTTTACACAATCTTTAAAAATTTCAGGTCGAACGTCAATAAAGAACTGGACCGGATTATACCAGAGACAGGCTCATATCAATTGCCTTAATATGATGGGTAAGAGCCCCCACGGAAATGATATCTACACCTGCTTCTGCAATCTCCACCAGGCCCTCCAGACTGATTCCCCCTGATGCCTCAACCAGGGCCTGGCCGTTTATAATGCCAACGGCTATTTTCATTTCCTCTATATCCATGTTGTCCAGCATTATAATATCAACACCGGCATTTAAAGCCTCTTCTACACCGGCAATATCTTCTACTTCCACCTCGATCTTGACAGTATGGGACAATCTGGACCTGATTATCTCCACAGCCCTGCTAATCCCGCCTGCTGCTATAATATGGTTATCCTTTAATAAAACACCATCATATAATCCCATCCGGTGATTGTAGCCTCCGCCGACTCTGACAGCATACTTCTCCAGTATCCTTAAGGTAGGAGTGGTTTTTCTGGTATCAACAATCTTCACCGGGTACTGGCTGACAGCATTTACATAAATATTGGTCCTGCTTGCAATTCCCGATAAACGCTGTAAGAAATTCAAGGCTACCCGTTCACCTTTTAATATTTCCCGGACCGGTCCCTTTATTTCAGCAATTACCTGCCCCTCCTCTACTCTGTCGCCATCTTCTACCAGTGCCGTAAAGAGTATCTCATCACTTAAATGATAAAAAACCATTTCTGCCACAGGTAATCCTGCTATTATACATTCTTCATTACAGATAATTACGGCTTTCCCCAGTTCAGATTCAGGAATTAACAGCTCACTGCTTAAATCACCTGTCCAGATATCCTCCTGAATAGCCCTTTCGATAATTTCTTTTATAATTGGATTATTCCAGTTCATAATACAATCACCTCAGAACCACTATTTTTGTTAAGTACAATATGCTTATTTTCCCAGTCAGCACTGCTTTCACTGAAATCCTTACGATAGTGACAGCCCCGGCTTTCTTCTCTCAATAAAGAAGCCCGGACAGTCAGCTCTCCAACTGTCATCATATTCATTAACTCATAGCCCTCATCACTCAGCTTTTCCCTTTTCCCACAAATTCCCCTGTTCTTTTCAAGCCAGTCCAGAACAGAGATGAGTCCTCCTGCTTCCCTCTCTATCCCTGCCCTCTCTGTCATCTTCTCTCTGAATTCCTGCCTGTCTTCATCAAAAGACAGAGTATTATAAGCCTGAAAAGCAGTCACAAATTCCGGCAGCTCAATATCCAGCCTGTCCATCGGAAACCGCACATCTTTCTCCTCAGCAAGAATTCTCAAAGGAATTCTGCCGCTAAAAACAAGCCCCTCAAGAAGTGAATTACTGGCCAGACGATTTGCTCCATGTACTCCGGTACAGGCTGCTTCCCCGCAGGCATAAAGGCCTTTGACAGAGCTTCTGCCATAAAGATCTGTTCTGATACCCCCCATCAGGTAGTGGGCAGCTGGAGCAACAGGGATCAGGTCTTTTGCCATATCGATTCCTTTTTCTTTCAAGGTAGAATATATTAGAGGAAAACGTTTTTTTAGAAAAGAAACCTCATGTTTTCTGACATCGAGCCAGACATAAGGCCTGCTGTCTTTCCTTGCTTCATTATAGATAGCCCGGGCAACAATATCCCTGGGAGCCAGCTCTGCCATGGGATGATAATCCGGCATAAACCTCTTTCCCTTTTTGTTGAGTAAAATTCCCCCTTCTCCCCTGACACTTTCTGATATCAGAAAGAAAGGTTCAGGCGGATTATAGAGTGCAGTGGGGTGGAATTGTTCAAACTCCATATCCATTATATCAGCTCCTGCCCGGTAGGCGGCAGCTATTCCATCACCTGTAATTGCCCTGCTGTTGGTAGTATTTGAGTAGATCATACTGCAGCCCCCGCTGGCCAGAATAACTGCTCTGGCGATATATGCCCTGAAAAGATTACCGGTCCTGGCCAGAACACCGCAAACCCTGTCTTCATCTTTATAATTGCTTTTCAGGAGTTCAAGGAGAAAGGTGTTTTCATGTACTTCAATATTGCCGGATACTGCGATTTTCTCACTCAGAACTTCTATTATCTCAACACCTATCCTATCACCGCGGGCGTGCAATATCCTCTTCCTGCTGTGGCCTCCTTCCCTGGTCAAATCCAGCTGATCTCCTTTATAATCAAAACTAACCCCCATCTTCATCAATTCATTGATTCTGCCGGGTCCTTCACGGACCATTATCTCAACTGCTTTTTTATTACATAAACCGGCCCCGGCCCTGATAGTATCCTCAAAATGTGACTCCCAGGAATCCCCTTCGGCAGAAACAGCTGCTATACCTCCCTGGGCCAGGCTGGTATTACTTTCACTTAAATCTTTCTTTGTAATTACTATAACTTTTCCAAGACGGCTCAAATTTAAGGCAGTAAACAGCCCTGCAATTCCACTGCCCACAATCAGATAATCTGTATTAATCTCTTTTATCTTCTCCATTACAGTCTCACCCTGCTAATTCCATCATTTTTTGCAATGCTTTATAGGCCTTCTCCCTGGTTTCTTCCTCAATTTCTATCCTGTACTCATTGTTTTCCAGTGAATACAATACTTTTTCAAGGGTAATCTTCTTCATATCATGGCAGATCATATCCGGAATTAAAGGGTAAAATCTCCTGTCAGTATTCTCTTTTTTGAGCTGGTACATTATCCCCTCTTCTGTACCGATAATGAATGTATTAAAATCACTTTCCCTGACATATCTTATTATGGCAGCAGTACTGCCCGTAAAATCTGCCAGTGCACTTATCTCAGGCCTGCACTCAGGGTGTACCAGTAACGGTGCCCCGGGATACATTTCCCTCACTCTTTTCACATCATCTATATCAGGTAAAAAATGAGTCTTACAATACCCATCCCAGACAACTACTTCTTTTTGAGTCTGCCTGGTCACAAACATACCTATATTCCGGTCCGGGACAAATAATATTTTGTCACTGTCAACTGCCTCTACGATCTTCAGGGCATTTGAGGATGTACAGCAAACATCACTTTCAGCCTTAACTGCTGCTGTCGAGTTGACATATGTTACAACACAGTAATCAGGATATTCCCTCTTCATCCTGCGAAGTTCCTCTACATTTACTGTATCAGCCAGAGAACACCCTGCCGTCGGGTCAGGTATCAATACCTCTTTGCCGGGTGAGAGGATAGCAGCAGTCTCAGCCATAAACTTTACACCGCAAAAAACTATAATATCTGCATCAGTACTGGTTACTTTCTGGCTTAAGCCAAAAGAGTCTCCAAGATAGTCAGCAATATCCTGAATCTCCTCATTCTGGTAATAATGAGCAAGAATAATGGCGTTTTTCTTTTCTTTCAGTTCCCTTATCCTTTGTACAAGCTCCTCATCCCTAAGCCCTGTATACATATTAAATTACCCCCATCGCTGAGTTTATTTT
>JAAYLO010000363.1 GCA_012521855.1 Halanaerobiaceae bacterium | reverse complement strand
GTTCTTATGGTACTGAGAGATTTAATAATAAAAGTGATATAGATATAGCGATCATTGGAGAAAATCCACAATTATTAAAAACGAGATATCTGGAGATGTTAGAAGAGTTATCTGGATACTTTGATTATAGAGAGATAGATTTGATTCTTTCAAATCATGTCGATTCCTTACTGAAATTTAATATTGCTACTGATGGAAAACTTATTTATGAAAAAGAAAAGGGTTTATTTCAAATTTTTCAGGTAAGCGCTATGAGAGAGCACAATGATGCCAGGAAGTTTTATGAACTTGATAAAAAGTATATTGATAATTATATAAAAGAGGGGGGTAAAGGTGGTAAATATAGAACTGGTCCGCCGAAAGTTAAATAAGATAATTGAATATCTGGAAGAGTTAAAGGGTATTGAAGATTATTCTTTTCAGGATTATCTCGATAATTATTTTATAAAAAGGACTACTGAGCGTTTAATTCAATTAATTGTGGAAATTGCTACTGATATAAATGGCCATATAATAGTTGATAATGGTTATCTTCCGCCAAAGACATATTATGAATCATTTTTGATATTATCTGAACTGGGAGTTATTAGCAGGGAGTTTGCAAAAGAAATAGCTCCCTCCACTGGTTTACGGAACAGGCTCATCCATGAATATGAAGAGATTGATGATGAAATTGTCTATAAAAGTGTTTCGTCAGCACTTAGATTATATAAAGAATATATTAAAAAAGTTGAGAAGTATTTAGGCAGCAAATAGCGGAAAAAATTGATTTTCAACAGGAAACCATATTCATTATCCTGTGAAATGAGCTTCTAATATTGGTAATATAGGAAGTCATGCGGGATATGAGCAGAGTGCTTCAGTAAAAATAAAAGCCGGTACAGGCTGACTTGGTCTGTACTGGCTTTTTTACTGGAGCTATTTGTGGTATAATTACAGGAGATGCTCTAATAAAGGTGATTAAGATGAAACATATCGAAGAACAGCTGAAATTACTCCCTGATCTGCCAGGGGTTTATTTGATGAAGGATGAATTTGGAGAAATTATTTATATAGGTAAAGCCAAATCTTTAAGAAAGAGAGTAAGGTCCTATTTCCGGAAAGGGAATCACACCTATAAAACAAAGATACTCGTCTCCAATATCCAGGATCTGGATTATATAGTGACTGATACAGAGGTAGAGGCCTATATCCTGGAAGCAAATCTTATTAATAAATATCAGCCTGTCTATAATATCAGGCTTAAGGATGACAAAACATATCCCTATATAAAGGTAACAGTAAATGAGGATTTCCCGAGAATATTTAAAACAAGACTGGTTAAGAATGATGGAGCCAGGTATTACGGGCCGTTTACCAGTGCCAGTGATCTTAATACAATTATCGAGCTCTTACAGGATATATATTTATTGAGAAGCTGCCGCAAAGAGATCCGGGAAGGAAAAACGGAAACCCGCACCTGTCTGAATTATCATATCGGGAAATGCAGCGGGCCCTGTATCGGGGCAGCAGGCAGGGAAGAATACAGGAAAAGGATAGAAGAAGCCTGTCTCTTTTTATCAGGGCATCAGCAGGAATTGATAAAGCAGCTGGAGAAAGAAATGTATCAGGCTGCTGAGGAGAAAAATTTTGAGCGGGCTGCCCGCCTCCGGGATAGTATCAGGGCCCTGGAACAACTGTCTGTACAGCAGAAGGTAATGTACGGGAAGAATATAAATCAGGATGTGATTGCTGTAGCAGTGAATGAACAGGGACAGTCCTGCGTACAGTTACTGATTATCCGCAATGGTTGTTTGATCGGCCAGGAATACTATATCATGGAAGGAGTAGATGGTGAGGGTGAAAAGGAGATCCTGGAATCTTTTTTGCCGCAATATTATGAAAAGGCACAGCAGCTACCTGATGAGGTCCTGCTGGGCACAGAGATAGAAAGAGCAGATTTGCTGGAGGATTTGCTGAAAAAGAGAAAGGGAAAAAAGGTCAAGGTAAATATACCGCTCATCGGTGAAAAGAAAAGGCTTATTGAGATGGCCTGTGTAAATGCTGAGGAGAATCTGAAAAAGGAAGTGATCAGGGAAAAATATATAAGCTCCAGGACCACTGAGGCAGTAGAAAAGCTGGCAGAGTATCTGGAACTGGATAGATCCCCGGTATACATTGAAGGTTTTGATATCTCCAATATCCAGGGAACAGACCCTGTTGCCTCAATGGTTGTTTTTAAAAATGGTCTTTCTTCCAAACAGGATTACCGGCGTTTCAGGATAAGGACTGTAGAAGGCCCGAATGATTATGCCATGATGAAAGAGGTTGTCGGAAGGCGTTACAGGAGAGTACTGGAGGAGGGAAAGCCATTGCCTGATCTTATTTTGATAGATGGTGGTAAAGGCCAGCTTAATGCAGCCATTGAAGTGCTGGATGGACTTGGTATAAGGAATGTCCCCATTATTGCTCTGGCAGAAAGGGAAGAGGAGGTCTTTTTACCTGGCAGGAGCGAGCCTGTCAAAATTCCTGAAGGTTCCCCAGCCTTACATCTCCTGCAGCGGGTCAGGGATGAGGCCCACCGTTTTGCCGTCAGTTATCACCGCAAATTGCGTTCCCGCCGTCTGACCCATACAATGCTCGATGATATTCCGGGGGTAGGGCCGGTAAGAAGACAGGCCCTGCTGCAGCATTTTGGCTCACTGGCGGAGATCAGGGAGGCCAGTATCAGCCAGCTGAAAGAGGTAGAGGGGATAAGCTCAAAAACAGCCAGAAGAATCTATGATTTCCTGAGGGAGAATACCAGGCCGTATTAGGCCCTTCAGTCATTTTCGTCAATTGACAATGATTCTGATTATCGATATAATCTTTATAGTTTAATGTAATTGGAGATACTGACAGAGAAAATGAAACGGGTGAGAACATGGACTATAAAATGGTTTTAATTGACCTGGATGATACATTGCTGGATAGCAGACATAATATTACTGAAAAAACAGCAAATATAATAAATCAATTGCTAAAAATGGGTATCAAGGTAGTGCTGGCAACAGGCAGAATGTATCGTTCTTCCTTACCATATGCCAGGAAATTAAACTTAAGCGGAGAAATAATCTGTTATAATGGTGCCTATATCAGAGACCTTGAAAAGGGGACTGTCATATATCACCAACCCATTGACCTGGCTCTGGCTGAAGATATTATCTCTGAAACAGAGAAGGCCGGCCTGTATCTTAATTTATATCAGGATGATGAGTTATATGTTTCTGAGAGAAATGAAAAGAGTGAATTGTACAGAGAGATTAGCGGTATTGAGTCAAAAGCTGTGGGGAGATTATCGGAGTTTATAAAAAAAGCACCGACCAAGATGCTGGTTATAGAAATTGAAAGAGAAAAACTGCAGAAGTCTCTTGCTTACTTTCAGGAGAAATATAGTAGTGTTGTAGAGATAACCCGATCAAAGGAATTCTTTATTGAATTTATGGCCAGAGGTGTATCCAAGGGTAATGCCCTGAAAATTACAGCTGAAAGACATGGTCTTCCACTGGATGAAGTAATTGCTATTGGAGATAGTTATAATGATATTTCCATGATTAAAGCTGCCGGGATTGGAATAGCAGTCGGGAATGCCCCTCCCGCTGTAAAGAAAGAGGCAGATATTATTGCCGGAAATCATGATAATGAAGGTGTAAGTACTGTCCTTGCTGAGATATTCGGCATATGATAATGTCTTTTCTGTATTTATTATTACATTAAGGAGAATAACTAAGATGGAGAGAAAAATCGTTCTGGAATATGGAAAAGGGCATCTGGAACTGGAGATTCCTTTTGATTATCATGTCTTGCAATTCAGTAAAAGGGACAGGGAGATTAACTGGGAGGAGAGGATAAAAAGAGCCTTTATGAGTCCCATTGCTTCTCCAACCCTGACAGAGATTGTCAGAATGGAGAAGGTTGAAAATGTACTCATTCTGGTAAATGATATTACCAGACCGGTTCCCTATGAAATAGTCTTGAAACCCATGTTGGATGAACTCCTTTCTGCAGGGATTTCCAGGGACAGGTTTACCCTATTGATAGCTGCAGGAATGCACCGCCCCATGACAGCTGAAGAGGTTCATGACAGCCTGGGGGATGATATTGCTTCTAATTTCAGATGGGAAAACCATAATTGTGATGAAAATCTTGTATATTTTGGCGAATTGAGCGAAGGCGTTCCCCTTTATGTAAATTCCCTGGTCAAGGAAGCAGATTTACTGTGTGCTGTCGGGGTAATCGCTCCCCATTATATGGCCGGTTACTCGGGAGGGAGGAAATCACTTTTGCCAGGCGTATGCGGCCGTGAAACCATTGAAAAACACCATTCATTAATGAAGAATCCTGCTTCCAGAACAGCCAATCTGGAGGGTAATCCATTTCACCGGGTGATGCTTGAGGCTGCAGAAAAATGCGGCTTGAGATTTATTGCAAATGTTGTGGCTGACAGTTCAAATGAACCAGTGGAACTTGTGGCCGGCCACTGGTTAAAGGCCTGGGAAGAGGGTGTAAAGCTCTGTCAGGAGGCTTCAGTTATACCAATAAAAGAAGCTGCTGATATAGTGATAGTAAGTGCAGGGGGTTATCCAAAGGATATAAATATGTATCAGGCCCAGAAAGCCCTGGAGAATGCTTCATATTGTGTGAAAAAAGGGGGTATTATTCTCCTTTTAGCTGAATGCAGCGAAGGCCTCGGTGAATCTGTTTTTGAGAGATGGCTGGATGAGGCAGATTCCCCTGAGGATCTGGAAGAGCGGATAAACAGGAGCTTTGAACTGGGCGGCCATAAAGCCTATGCTATTGGAAGAACAGCAGCAAATCATTCCTTATACCTGTACAGTTCCTTAGATGAAGATAAGGCCGGAAAATGTTTTATGACTCCTGTATCTGATTTGAATAAATTTTTACAGGAGAATATTTCCGCTGAAAGCCTGGTTTATATAATGCCGCATGGTGCAAATACTGTACCCAGCCTGATTTAGAGAAGACAGAAGAGGAACTTTCATGGTTGAAAATATTACTGTTTTAATATAATAAAAAGTCTATTAATGTTGACATTGTTATTCCCTGCATATATAATGATTATCGTAATAATTAATTTAATTACATTATTATTTTTGTAGTTACTTAAAGGGAAAATACAGTTTTCTTTAAGGGGGTGAATATATTGGCTCATGTAATCTCTGATGAATGTATTATGTGTGGTGCATGTGAACCAGAATGTCCTGTGGATGCAATCAGTCAGGGTGATACTCAGTATGTAATAGATCCTGATCTCTGTATAGACTGTGGTGCCTGTGCCGAAGTCTGCCCTGTTGAAGCTATCAGTCAGGAATAAAAATGGTCATAAGTTCTGAAAGCCGGGAATACCGGTTTTCTTAAGAATAAAATACATAGTAAAATACTCAGGATAAAAATATGAATTAATATCAGCTTCAGTGGGTAAATTATCACTGGAGGTGATGATAAATGATTGAGGTTTATTGTGGTGTTAAAGAATGTAAATACTTTGAAGAGGGCTTTTGCCAGGTAGAGGAACTGCATATTTCTACTAATAATGAAAACCCTGCTCATACTGAAGAGACAAACTGTATGAGTTTTGAATCAAGGCTTTTTAAAGAAGAGTAGATACAGTCATTTAGACAGGGGAGGTATAATGACATGAAAGATAAGGTGGTAATCATCGGGGCTGGTCTGGTTGGAGCTACATCTGCTTATGCCATTATGAATTGGGGACTGGCTTCAGAGATAGTCCTAATCGATATTGATAAAGGCCGTGCCGAAGGAGAGGCTATGGATCTGAGCCATGGTGCTGCCTTTGCAAAACCGGTGAAAATAAAGAGCGGAGATGATGAAGACTGTAAAGATGCAGGAGTGATTATTATTGCTGCTGGGGCCAATCAAAATCCGGGTGAAACCAGGCTGGATCTTGTCAGGAAAAATACAGAGGTCTTTAAGTCTATCATTCCTGAAATCATGAAATACATCACTGATGGAATTATACTGGTAGTAACAAATCCTGTTGATATTTTGACTTATGTTACCTTCAAGATTTCCGGTCTTCCAGCCAGTAGAGTGATGGGTTCAGGTACTGTGCTGGATACTTCCCGATTCCGGTATTTACTGAGTGAACACTGTCAGGTTAACCCCCGCAATATCCATGCCTATATCCTAGGGGAACATGGTGATCATGAGGTTACCGCCTGGAGTCTCACTACAGTAGCAGGGGTGCCATTCAATGAATACTGTGTCTTTTGTGGGAATCAATGTAATAATCAGGATTTTAGAGAAGAAATATCAAGAAAGGTCAGAAATGCAGCTTATGAGATTATTGAAAGAAAGGGAGCTACATACTATGCTGTAGGCCTTGGTGTTGCCAGAATTGTTGAAAGTATTTTCAGGAATGAACACTCTATTCTGACAGTATCTACTATTCTAAACGGGCAGTACGGGCTCAGCAATGTTGCCTTAAGTTTACCTGCTGTTGTAGGGACAAAGGGAATAGAACGGGTATTGACCCTCAGGCTTTCAGAGGGTGAAGAAGAGCAAATGAGAGAAGCGGGTAATCTGCTGGGTGATATTATAAAAGGGCTTGATCTGGAACAAAACAACTGAAAATTTACTGAATTTATTTATTAAAAGCAGGATTTTACTCTGGTTTAAAGAATAGATATAGAGTAATTCTGCTTTTATTGTTTTATTTTATTCGAGGAGTTGATTAGCATGTCGTATGTTGAAAAGGTGGATCCTGAAATTTTTAATCTTATTAAAGAAGAAGAAAAGAGACAGCAGAAAAATGTAGAGCTTATCGCTTCAGAGAACTTTGTCAGCAAGGCTGTACTGGAAGCAGCCGGTTCTGTTCTGACAAACAAATATGCTGAAGGCTATCCTGGAAGGAGGTATTATGGGGGCTGTCAGGTAGTAGATAAGGTTGAGAATCTGGCCATAGAGAGAGCCAGAAAAATATTCGATGC
Organism: Halanaerobiaceae bacterium; assembly: GCA_012521855.1. Classification (GTDB taxonomy): domain Bacteria; phylum Bacillota; class Halanaerobiia; order Halanaerobiales; family DTU029; genus JAAYLO01. Next base: position 1,277 of record JAAYLO010000363.1, on the reverse strand, counting down.
CGAGTACGTTAATGTACAGCCTCATTCCGGTTCACAGGCCAACCAGGCAGTTTATTTTGCAATGGTGCCTCCCGGAGGGACAATCCTGGCCATGGATTTGACACATGGCGGCCATCTGACCCATGGGAGTTCAGTAAATTTATCAGGAAAGTATTTTAATTTTATACACTATGGTGTTAATAGAGAAACTGAAACTATAGATTTTGACCAGGTAGCAGAGCTTGCCGAAAAATATAAGCCGGAACTCATTGTAGCAGGGGCAAGTGCATATCCCAGGATTATTGATTTTGAGAAATTCCGGCAGATTGCTGATGATATCGGAGCCTATTTTATGGTAGATATGGCCCATATTGCCGGACTGGTAGCTGCCGGCTTCCATCCCAATCCGGTTCCTTTTGCAGACTTTGTTACCACAACAACCCATAAGACCCTCAGAGGTATCCGGGGCGGTATGATTATCTGTAAAGAGGAATACGGGAAAGCCATTGATAAGGCCATTTTCCCCGGTGTTCAGGGCGGCCCCTTGATGCATATAATTGCAGCAAAGGCTGTAACCTTTAAAGAAGCCCACAGCCCTGAGTTTAAAGAATATCAGAAGCAGGTCATAAATAATGCCCGGGTACTGGCTGATGAGCTGAAAAATTACGGATTCAGGCTGGTCTCCGGGGGAACCGATAATCACCTGATGCTGCTTGATCTGACCAATAAAGGTATTACCGGTAAAGATGCGGAGTCTGCCCTTGATAAAGTGGGTATAACGGTCAATAAAAACACCATTCCTTTTGAAACAAAAAGCCCCTTCGTGACCAGTGGAATCAGAATAGGAACTCCCGCTGTTACTACCAGGGGAATGAAGGAAGAGGAAATGAAACTGATTGCCAGATATATTACTGAAACTATTGATAATATTGATAATGATGATAAGCTTCTCGAGATCAGGGAAGAAGTATATCAGTTAACGTCCAGCTTTTAATACAAGGGGGCATTCTTCTATGCCCCTTTGTCATTGCTGCCGGTTGGCTTGTTTGATTCTTGCATATAATTATAGTATAATAATTGTTAAGTAGTAGGAAATTTTACTCGATGGGGGGTATTGTTTTGGCTGCATTAAGAATAATAAAAGAGAGTTTTATAAAATTGTATGATGAATTATTTAAACTTATCTTCCTTAATATATTCTGGTTCAGCCTTCTTATCCTGCCTTTTTACCTTGAATATATAATAAGGTCAGTGGTTATAAGATATATCGGTATGATTTATATAATGCTTGTAAGCGG
>JAAYLO010000362.1 GCA_012521855.1 Halanaerobiaceae bacterium | reverse complement strand
CATCCAGGATGATGATGGGTGCATCCTTGTATAAGGCCCTGGCCAGTGCAATCTTCTGGGCCTCCCCGCCGGAGATTTCCACTCCCTCTTCATCGAAATCCTTATACAGGGGGGTTGCGAGATCAAGGGGCATATTATCCAGCCGTTCCCTGAAGCCTACTTCCTCCAGGGCTTTTTTAACCCTTGCTTCATCAAAATCCACTGCAGCAGCCACATTCTGGCCCAGAGAAAAAGAGAAGAGGTTAAAGTCCTGAAAGACTATGGAGAATAGGCCGAGATATTCATCATAATCATATTTTCTTATATCTATCCCATTGAGGAGTATCTGGCCTTCATCCGGATCATACAGCCGGCACAACAATTTAATAAAAGTGGTTTTCCCTGAACCGTTCATGCCTACAATGGCCAACCGCTGGCCGATCCTTAACTTGATGGAGATATTCTTCAGTACATACTCATTTGTGCCTGGATATTTGAAGGAGACATTCCTGAATTCAATCTCATATTCATTATCATCCCGTTTTTCCACAGGTATGGTCCCGTTGTATTTCTCACCCTCTATATTGAGGAAGTCCAGGTAAAACTGTAGGTATTGGTTATTGGTTTTTAAATACATGGCAGATATTAATAATATGCTGCTGTTATCCATGAACTGGTTTATACTTCCGGTGTATTTCATGATATTACCTATGCTGATCTGGCCGGCCAGGGCTTTCAGGCCCGCAAATATATATACCAGGCTGGATAGCACGGCAGAAATAAAACCGTTTATTGCTCCATGTTTCACATTATTTCTGTCAATCTCTTCGAACATGGTAAAAAAACCACCGGTGATTTTTTTGAAAGCGTCTTTAATCAATTTACCCTGATTATATAATCTTATGCCTTTCCCCGTTTTATAATCAATAATATGATCATAGTAGAATAAACCCATTTTGTTAAATTCTATTATTTTGTTAAAGGAATTGAATATTTTCCTGTTGGCATTTTCCTTTAGCTTCAGGTTATATATGGTTCCCAGGGCCAGCATGAGGACAAACATGATATTGAATATACGGGAATTAAGGATACCGGCAACACTGTTCATGGCCGTACTGAGTTTAAATATTTCCATAATCAGTATCAAACTCAGGGGCAAGGTGACCAGGGCTCTCAAAAAAAGAGCAAAATAGAAGATCAGTGAGTAAATGCCTCCGCCGCCTTGTAATTCAGCTTCCTGTATCTTGGCCCGTAGTAGATGTGTCTTTTCATTTTCTACATGTTCATAATCCATCTCTATTATTTTCTTATTTAACTCCATTTCCTGATTTTGCATCATGATATCTCTTAATATAGTTGACATATGGCCTGATCCAGTAGATAACAGATGGATGATTAGATTCAGGCCTATGGTAATCCCCACCAGGGGTATGAGCCTGTCAAGGTTTCCGGAATATATGAGTTCATCAATGATCTTTGCTGACATATAGATATTTACAAAGGGATGGATTGCTTTCAGGATTGAATCCAGTACGGTAACAGGTAATACCCAGGGTTGCAATTTATGAATTGCCTTCAACCCCTCTTTTATGAGTTTAAGATCATTCAAATCCTTCACCCCCTATCTTATCCCTGTAATAATGGGATTGTTTATCATACATCTCTCTATATTTTCCGCCCAACTCCATCAAGGTATGGTGGTCACCTTCTTCTATGATCTCACCTTTGTCAATTAAAACTATCCGGTCACAGAATCTGGTGGAGGCCAGTCTGTGGGAAATGAAAATAGATGTTCGATTTTCTGCCAGTTCATGGTATTTCCTGTATATCTCATTTTCTGCAATGGGGTCCAGGGCGGCTGTAGGCTCATCCAGGATGATGATGGGTGCATCCTTATACAAGGCCCTGGCCAGTAATAATTTTTGCAGTTCTCCTCCGGATAGTTCCACGGCATTTTCAAGTATTGTTTTTACTAATGGTGTTTTTACACCTTCCGGCAAGCTTTTTATCTTATCCATCAGGCCTGAT
>JAAYLO010000361.1 GCA_012521855.1 Halanaerobiaceae bacterium | reverse complement strand
GTATATACAGGCTTATTGGAAATAGAGGAAAAACCATAATTTTTTACAAGAATTAAAAAAATAATTACAAGAAGGCTTGACCCGTAAATGATAATATAAAATTGAACAAAATAGAAAGGAAGATGACATTATGATAAAAAATATCCTTATTAAAGCAAGACAGGGTCAGGACTTAAGCAAGGAAGATGCATTGAAGTTATTGAATGTCAAAAACGGCTCAGAGGATTTTTATGAACTATTGTCTGCAGCGAATCAATTAACCAGAGAAGAATTTGATAATAAAGGTTATGTATTCGCTCAAATCGGAATAAATGTAGAACCGTGTTCTGTTGATTGTAAGTTTTGTTCGATGGGCAAGAGTCATTTTGCCATGAATGAGACCAAGAAAAAAAGTATAAATGAGATATTGGAAGAAACAAATATTTTGATACAAGATGGTGTTGATGATCTGTTTTTAATGACTACTGCTGATTATCCAGTGGAAGATTATCTTAAAATAGCGAGAGAAGTAAGGAATAAAATACCTGATGATGTGAGATTAATTGCCAATATCGGAGATTTTGATAAAGATACTGCTTTTGAATTAAAAGAAGCCGGTTTTACAGGAGCGTATCACATAAATAGATTAAGAGAAGGAATTGACACTACTGTCAAACCTGAGACCAGGATAAAAACCTTAGATGCCATTAAAGAGGCAGGATTAGAGTTTTATTATTGTGTTGAACCCATAGGGCCTGAGCATGATTATGAAGAAATGGTAGAAGAAATGATCAGAGCCAGGGATTATGATGTAGATGTTATGGCTGTTATGCGGAGAACTCCTGTCAAAGGCACTCCTCTGTTTGACAAGGGTCAAATTACAGCATTGGAGTTAACAAAAATCGCCGCTGTAACGAGAATTGTATCAAAACCACAGAGAGCAATGAATGTACATGAAGTAATACCAATGACTTTACTTGCCGGAGTCAATCTATTGTGTGCAGAAGTAGGTGCAAATCCCAGAGATACTGTATCTGATACAGAAACGGGCCGTGGCTGCAATGTACATTTAATCAGAGAATTATTAATTGAAGCAGAATATGATGTATAAATAATGCATAAATAATACTATATTTAAAGTAGTCCCTGATAATTAATTAGTCAGGGATTTTTTTACTGGAAGCCAATAGCATCCACCGGGCAGGATTTTAAGGCCTCCATACATTGTTCCTGTTCCTCCTCAGTTTCAGGTTGTTTATTCACAATGGCATGTTTATCTCCTACAGTAAATGTGAAATTGTATGGAGCTTTTTCCATGCATAATCCGCAGCTTATACATCCTTCATCAACAAAAAAGGGCCCCCGGACATTTTCGGGAAATTTATCTTCTGGATTTGCCATTAAAATCCCTCCCTTTAAATGCTCCTCTTTTTATTATCTCAAATCCCTTTGATTTTATGATAACCCTTCAGGCTGAATCCAGGCACTGGCTTATTTAAGGAAAGTATCTTAAAAAGTCCGGCGGGGAAGAAACTGTTGATGAATTAAATAGAGAAAAATGCAAATAATAAACTGAATACAATTGGAGGTTTACATATGAATAAAAAAATAGCCGGAATGCCTGAACTGAGAATTGGTGAACTGCTAGCAAAAATACCTGTTGTCCAGGGTGGAATGGGTGTCGGTGTCTCATTGTCTTCACTGGCTTCTGCAGTAGGGAATATGGGAGGGATAGGTGTTATTTCAACAGCAGGGATTGGTTTTGATCTGCCCAATTACAGGAAAGCTCCTGTCCAGACCAGTATAGAGGCATTGAAGGCAGAGATAAAAAAGGCGAGAGAGCAGACTGAAGGGCTCGTAGGAGTGAATATAATGGTTGCTCTGGCCAACTTCCCGGATATGGTTAAAACATCAATAGATGCAGGAGTAGATATTATTTTTTCCGGGGCGGGCCTTCCCCTTGATTTACCAGGATATCTTG
>JAAYLO010000360.1 GCA_012521855.1 Halanaerobiaceae bacterium | reverse complement strand
GAGGAGCCTTATTAAAAGGATTTACAAAACTATTAAGTAAAGAGACAGAAATCCCGGTATTTCTGGCTGATGACCCCCTTACATGTGTAGCCAGAGGGACAGGACATGCACTGGAAGAAATGGATAAACTGGCAGATGTACTTATAACAAATGAAGGACCTGGCTTTAAACATTAATTGTATATAGAAAGGATTGGGTATTTTGAAATATAAAAAAGCTTTGATTTTGTTTATTTTGTCAGCTGTCTTGTTTTTTTCAATAACCGCAAATGCCCGTAATATAATGACATTGGATGAGATAAAACCTGGAATGGCAGGTACAGCCCGGACTGTTTTTCAGGGTTATAAAGTGGAAGAATTTCCTGTGGAGATAATCGATATAGTCAAGGAAGGTTTAAATAAGAAGCTGATTTTATTTAAAGCTGGTGGTGAGAAAATAGAAGAGCTTGGCGGAATTGCCTCCGGGATGAGCGGCAGTCCGGTTTATGTGGATGGAAAACTGATTGGTGCAATTGCTTATGGATGGACATTTAGTGATCATCGTTATGGAATGATAACTCCAATTGAAGATATGCTTAAACTGCTGGATTATGCAGATGAAAATCAAGATACCGGAAATAGTGATGAATATACGAATATCCAGCTCAAGACCCCTCTTTTTATCAGCGGCATGAATGGCAGATCTTTTCTCAGATTAAAGAGCAAGTTTGAGGACATGGGATTTCAGGTTTTGCAGGCCGGAAGCATCGGCATGGCGCCTTCTACTGCTGAACCCCTTGAAGAAGGAAGTGCTGTAGGGCTGCAGTTAGTAAGGGGAGACATTAATATTGCAGCCATTGGTACCTTAACTTATAAGGAGAATGAGCAATTTATTGCTTTTGGACATCCTTTTACAAATAAAGGGGATGTAGATTATCTTTTCAGCAGGGCTTATATAAACTCAATCATTCCAGGTTTAGACAGCCCCTTTAAACTGGGTACTGTTACCGATGAATTGATCGGGTCAGTTACCATTGACCGGGGTGCCGGAATAGCCGGTAGACTAAACAAATATCCCAAGATTATTCCCCTGACAATAAAGGCATCTGACCTGGACAGGAAGCAGAGTAATACCGTCAGTGTACAGTTAGTGAAAGATGAGGATATTTTAACTTCATTAATTGTTGATATTTCTTTACAGGCCCTGGATTCAACCCTTGACAGGATAGGAAAAGGTACAGCTGATGTTAAGCTGAAGATTACCGGAAAAGGCTTACCAGATCTCGGAATAGAACGGAGTAATATGTTTTACAGCAGGAATGATATTGCTGCAGCAGCCTTATATGAAGTATATGAATTGTTTGATATAATAAACAGGAATCCCTATCAGAAAGTCAGTTTAATAGATATAAAACTGGATGTAGAAATCAGTAATCAGGATAATGTTGCCCTGATTCAGGAAGCGAGGGTTTTAAATAAGAAAATTGAGCCTGGTGATACCCTTGATGTAGAAATTACCTTACTCCCTTATCGATCTGAACCAATAGTGAAGCTGGTTTCTCTAAAATTACCTGATGACATAAAAACCGGAAGTGCTACTTTAGCTATTGAGGGAGGAGCTACTTTTACTTCATATCAGACCATTCCGGAAGAAAAAAATGCAGAGGAAAACTATGCTATTGTAGAAGGATATACAGATCTGGATTCCATTCTGGAAGATTATCTGGCCAGACCGAAAAACAATGATCTTATTTTACAGCTTTATCCCCCCTATTCATCAGAAAAGGAAGAAGCTATTGGAGAAAATGAAGGAGATATTGATAAAGAGAAAGATGATATCGGCAGAGATGATATTATAGAAGTTGGTGATGCCCAGAGTACAGAAAAAGCATCACATAGCAAATATAGAATTAAGGATGATGAGGAAGAAGCAAGTTCTGAAATAAAGCTTCTGGAAACTACAGAATATGTAATGGAAGGGAGCCTTTTTATAGATATAAATATAGAAGGGGAAGAACCTGAATCAGAAGATACTGGAGCTGCTGACAATTGAAGATGTTTTTTTGAGCAGAAGTTTTACTTATATACCCTGGTGGGAGATCCTATCAGGGTATTTCCATTAAATACATTATAATGAGGTTGATTTAGCAGGATAAATATAATATTATGAAATAGTGGATAGATGGAGGTTGAAGGGATGAAGCTCAGAACACTATTTCTAATAGCATTGTTTTTGCTTGTTTTATTGCTGGGAGTGTTTTTCTATAAAGCCCGTAATATTTTTTATAATATTGAGGGTGAAATATTGGCTTACCTGGAAGAATTATACATGATTGAGATAGAAGTGGCTGAATCATTTTACTGGCCGGTTAACCAGATTACCTTAAGAAATGTAAAGATAAATATGAAAGAAAACAATTCTTCTATCATTCTCCCGGAAATAGACCTCTACTACGATTTTTTCAGTTTTCTGAAAGGAATCGGAAATCCTGAGGAATCTCTCGAAATGATCAGCCTGGAAAAACCCACGATCAAAATAATTACTGATGAAAGTGATTTTTTTTCTGAAGAAATCAGGACAGGCCGGTCAGAACAATTATTTGAAAGGTGGGTTGAGATGATATATTCTATCTCACCTTTTCAGTTAAGGGTTGTAGAAGGTGAGTTTTCCTATCATGGAAAGGAGACTCAATTGACACTGGCCGGTTTGAATATCCTGGTGAATAGTCCTGACAAAAAGGAATGCCGGATTAAGATTGAGACTGATCTTGTTATTGACAGTCTGAAGATAAAAGACTATCAGATGAATAATCTCCTCATAAAAGATGCCCAGGCCATTGTTGTTTTGAATGACTATAAGTGGCAGGCTATACTGGAGAGTGATTATTTCGAGTCAGGGTTTTTCTCTGATTATCTGCCGGATAGCTTTCAATTAAATGATAATTATCAGATATCCATGAGTGATCTTTCCGGGGAGTTTAAGCCTTTATTGGCTTTCAATGGCAGCGGTTTCCGGCTTGAAAACTGTACAGGTATTTTTTCACTGGATAATTTAATGGGTATTATTTCTCTTGATGAAGACAGGACAATTAGTATTCAGGAAATGAAAGGCAGCATTAGCTTTGATTTAGAAAAAAAATTTATCAGTACAGATAATCTGGAGTTTTATCTTAATGGGAATTTATTTAGATTGAGTGCCCGGCTGGATACAGGTGGAGAGGAAACAGAAATGTACGGCCATTTAAGGTCAAATGCCCTGGATTTACAGAGTATAAACATATTTTCTGGAAAACTAACCATAGATGGTTCAGCAGCTTGTGATATCATATTTGAGGGACCGATTCCTGATTTGAATTTGAACCTGGATTTTTCCCTGGCTGAAGGAAGTATCCATGGCCTTGAACTTGAAAATCTGGTCGGCAAACTGCGTTATTATAAGGGTAATATTTATCTGGACCAGTTTAATATAATAATTACTGAAAAGGGGCAGTTTACCGCCTCCGGAATTTATCATAAAAATCAAAGCTATAGTGTCAGCCTGGAAGGCAGGAATATAGACCTCAGCTATTTAGGGGCTCTGAATATAAGTGCCGGAGACCATCCGGAACTTCAAGCTTTACAGGCTGTTACTGGATTGGCCAATTTTTCAGCCAGTATAAGCGGTAATGAACCTGGTTTAGATAAAATGAATACTGCCGGAAAGCTGGAAATTGTAGAACCGTGTTTTTTTCTGGCTGGATCTGCTGAGGATTACAGCCTGGAAAGGAAAGTCAAATTTTCAAGGATGAAGAGTAATTTTTATATATCAGAAGGCAGGCTTTATTTAGACATGGGGCAGATTGTCAGTGATTGGGCTGGAATTGCTTTTTGCGGTGAATTTGGTCTTGATGATGGGGATATGAAAATAGAGCTGGATAGTGATTCTCTTAACTTAATGGGAATGGAAAAAGCCCTTAGAGATGTATTATTGCTTTCGGCTTCAGAAGATAATATATTGAGAGGAGAGGTGCAGCTTAAAGCCTTATTGGAAGGAAATATTCTTAATCCGGCTCTTAAGCTAAAAGTCTATAGTGAGGAAGGTTCTTTCAGCGGTATCCGTTATGAAGATCTTTCAGGAGAATTGAGTTATTATAATAAGGAAATATCCATTATGGAACTGGCTTTTAGATATAATGACACTCTGCTTTCAGGAAATGCTCTTATTGATCTGGCTTCTGGAGAACCACAAATAAGCGGTGTGTTTAGTTCTGATAATTTCAACCATGCTCTTTTGCCTTATGAGAATATAAAATTACTGGCACTCGAAGGCAGCTCCCAAATAGATCTCTATATTGACGGCTTTTTGAAAAATCCGGTTCTTTTAATTAAGGCTGAATCAGATGATACTGCCATTATTCTGAGTGACAGGAAAATGAAGATAGACAAACTGAAACTCATTCTGGAAAAACAGGATGATGATTTTTTAATAAAGGACATGCTCATGATCAAGGAAGATGCTGAATTAAGGGCAACTGGTACAATTTCAACAGATCTGCTTGATCTTAGTTGTGTTTTATCAAATCTTTCACTGGAATATCTGCCGGTAAAATTTGATTTTGCAGGGGATACACTGGATGGAATTATAAACATGACAGGAACTATTACTGGTGCTGTCTCTGCTCCCTCCCTTTCAGCTTATGTAGAAATACTGGATCTGGCTTATGGAGAGAAAGTGATGGGCTCCATTACCGGTGACATTAAATATGATGAGACAGTACTCATTATTGACAGGCTTAGCTGGAAAAACCAGCAGAGGGAGTATATAATAGATGGTAAGATTGACAGGATTCTGGATCAGCCATTTTTGGAGCTTAAGCTCTGTACAGATTATGGGCAGATATCTGATCTGTTTTTTCTGGTGTTTGATGAAAATATTGTAAGTGTATTTGAAGAACATTATTATTTTACCGGATCAGCATATTTATCCGGGGAAATAAATAATATTTCTTCTGAACTGGATATAGAAGTAATTAATAATAGCAGACCTGAAGATAATATAAAGATTGCCGGCAGTATTGCAAGGGAACTGGCACTTTATATTGAAGGAAATGCTGTGTCGATAGATAAATTTCTGGAAAAGGCTGATATTAGTGCCAGGGGTGATCTTTATTTTCAGGGGAAGCTGACCGGCCCCCCTGGGTCATATAATTTATTTGTAGATACCAGTATCGAAAATGCTGTCCTGGGTGAGAAGCCGGCCGAAGCCATAGAGGGTACACTGGAAATAAAAGATGGAGCAGTTTTTGAGTTACAGCAGTTTGTGACATTTTCTGCTGACAGTACTCTGGAGCTTAAAGGCAGAATTGTTCTGGACGGGAAGTTTGATGATATGAGTTTTGGTCTCTTTTTAAGGAACTTTCCTCTTGAACTGATATCTTTATATCTTCCTTCTGCACCTGAAATGTCCGGTCTGGTTACAGGGACTATAGATTGGACCGGCGGTTTTAGTGAACCGGTAATGGTTGGAGAATTGACACTGAAAGAGGGACAGCTGGATTCAGGTTTACCGGAGAAGTTTTCAGCTTTATCAGGAAGTCTGTCTTTAACCGGGCAGCTCATAAAATTAAATGATGTAAAAGGCCGGTATGGAGATGGTCAGATACAGCTTAAGGGATTAATTACACCATTTACTGAAAACAGGAACCTGGATTTGGTACTTACTGGCCGTAATCTTCCTGTTGATTATGGTTCGGTCAGGGGGAGATTTGATGCTGATGCTGAATTGAGTGGTTCAATCATAAGTCCCCTTATAAAGGGAGCTCTGACTGTTCATGATCTTAATGTACATCTGCCTTATGAATGGCCTGAAACTGAAGGAGAGATGAACTGGTTCTATGATTTTGTTATCTATCCCGGAGAAGAGGTATATCTTAAGAATACCAATATAGATGTACTTGTCCAGGAGGGCAGCCTGCATATTCATAATCTAAACGGAGAGATGGAATTGACTGGGGAGTTGAGCAGTAAACAGGGAACTTTTGATTATTATAACAACAAATTTATCCTGGAACATGGTAGTGCAAGTTTTGGCCGGTCATTTATTGAAAGGGATAAATATATACCTGATCTGAGTATTAATGCCTGGACGAATGTAGGCGGAACAAGGATAAATGTGCAGTTAAGCGGTAAATCAAATAATATGGTAGCTACCTTTACTTCCAGGCCTCCTTTGACAGAAGAAGAGATTTTGACTTTACTGACCAGTAGAGGCGGACTCGGCCAGTTCGCAGCCGGTAATTTTGGAAATATCCTGGAAACAGAGTTCTTCAGGTGGGTACACAATCAAATTCAGGCAGATTTTATAAAAGAGCTGCAGGAAAAACTGAAGAAGATATTTGAACTGGACAGGTTTGAAATCGACACCTATAATTGGGGTTGGAATAATCAGGTTTCTATCTATATTGGAAAATATCTGAACAGGCGTTTGTATTTAGAGTATACAGATATTGTCGGTCCTGATAATGAAGATTTAATCAGTAATTCAGAAGGAGAATTAAGCCTTCAGTACTTTTTAAATGAGAATATTATTCTGGAAGGAAGCTGGCTGGGAGATGATAACTATTCCTTCAGTATAGAAGGTAATTTTCCCTTTTAGAAAGGATATTGGTAATATGGAACAGTATTTAAAAGAGATCAGTAGTTTATGCATCCCTGCTCCTGAAGTGGAGAAAGAATTATGGCATAATTATAAGAAAATGGGGTGTACTGAAGCCCGTCAGGAATTAATAAAAATATATCAGCCCTTTGTTTTTAAAATGGTAAAACAGATAAATTATGACAGGGAACTGGATCTGGATTTAATCCAGGAGGGTAATATCGGCCTGATTACGGCCGTAGATTCCTATGATCCAGGCAGAGGTGTAAAATTTATCAGTTTTGCTGCTCATTTTATTCGCGGCCGTATCCTTGATTACCTTAAAAAGGGTGTAAATAAGCCGGTATTCCAGGAGAGTTTATTTGATAATCAACTGGAGGAGAGAGTAGAAAAGAAGTATGTCCTGGAAAAGATTAAGGGCCTGATAGAAGAGCTTCCTCTTAAGGAAAAAGAGGTAATAAAAGGTATTTATCTTAAAGAAAAAAAGGCAGAGATTCTGGCTGCAGAAATAGGTATCAGTACATCATACTTATACAGGCTGCAGAAGAAAGCAGTCAGAAGACTGAGAGGGAAACTATCCAGTTTCATAAAATACTGGCACTAATCTCAATTAGACATATCAGGTATAATACTCCTGTATTTGACAGCTAATTTAAGATAGAGTCCAATTTCGGACTAAATCAGTCTGATATTGTAAGTCACTATTTTTAATATATTATCGATAATATAATGGTGAAAATAATTTTAAATGGTTTATGGGAGGGGTGAAGTATACAGGGTGATAAAAGTTCTTAAGCATATTTCATTTGCCCGTGACTGGCTGGATAGAGCTGAAAATGAGATAAAGATAGGAAGTATAGTAAATGGAGAAGTATATCTTTCTTTAGCAGAGGCTGAAATCAGGAAAGCATGGGAAAATAGTTATTTTTCAAGGCAGAAGGAAGTGGAAAACAGGTATCCGCTTCTAAAAAGCCTGCCTGTAATACTGGGAATTTTACTGATATTTATTGCTGTTTTTGCCAATCGCCTGTTTACACCACTGGATAATTCTGTTCCACTGGAACTGAAATTAAGTGATGAATCCAGTCTCAGGGAAAATATCTACTGGGGATATAGGGAAATAAAATTAATCAGTGATAATTTATTAATCGAAAATAACTGAACAGGAGGCGTTAAATTTTGAGGAAGAACTTAAGTTTGCTCATACTTATTTTTTCAGGAATTATATTCTTGAGCAGTGTTACAATGGGGGCAGGTGGACCTCAGATAATAAGCGGAATAGAAATTGAGGGAAACCAGGTTATTTCTGATATGGAGATTCTTTCACTGATAAAGACCCAGCCCGGGGATCTTCTGGATGAGGAAATGTTAAAGGCAGATTTACAGAGGATTTTTGATCTGGGATATTTCCAGGATGTCAGTGTATCCTTTCAGGTTTATCAGGGGGGATTAAAGGCTGTTTTTGAGCTGGTTGAGTATCCGGTTATCAATGATATTATAATCGAAGGCAATCATTCATTTTCTGATGAAGAATTGTTGTCATTACTGGGAGTACAGAAAGGGGAAATCCTGAATCATAACCAATTATTGAAAGGCAAAGAAGAGATTGAACTCTTATACCAGGAAAACGGTTATATTCTGGCTGCTTTTACTGATTTAAATATAACAGAAGAGGGTATCATTGCCATTGAATTGAATGAAGGTTATATAAATGAGATTATTATCGAAGGCAATGAAAAAACAAAGGATTTTGTCATACTGAGGGAAATGGAGTTTTCTGAAGGTGATGTCCTGAAGATAGATACACTTCAGATTTCATTCCAAAAGTTGGCCAGATTAAATTTATTTTATGTTAACCCGCGACTGGAGCGGGTAAGTATTGAAGAAAATAGTGCGGATATTATTATAGAGTTAGAAGAAATTAAAACGGGAAATTTCGGGGCAGGGGTTACTTATAGTACTGTTGACGGCTGGTATGGATTCTTAAATATTTCGGAAAGGAACTTCCTGGGAAGAGGACAGACCATTGGTTTTGACTGGCAATTTGGCGGTGTTAACAATTATTCTATTCATTTTCAGGAACCCTGGCTCATGGGTACACCTACATCTTTTGGAATAAGTCTGTATGACAGGACTTATGAAAGAAAAGATAAAAAAAATAATGTGGAGAGAGAGTATACAGAAAAACGCCGCGGCGGCAGTATTTCACTGGGACGTGAGATAATAGATGGCTGGGATGGCCTGATTAGATTTAGAAAAGAGGACGGAGAGCGGATATATGATAAGCCAGAATATAGTGCAGACAATGAAAAGACTGATATCCGCAGTCTGAGTTTACAGCTGAGCAGAGATACTACAAATCACCCTTTTAACCCCACCAGCGGCGCAATGGATATATTTACCATCGAGTATGCCGGCCAGATGCTGGGCGGAACTGCCAGTTTCACGAAGTATAATCTTGATATGAGGAGGTTTTATCCTGGTTTTAAAGCAGGCCATGCCTGGGGATTACGGCTTAAAGCCGGAACCTCGGACGGCGATTTGCCGGAACTTGAGAAATTTAAAGTAGGCGGTTCTGATACTATCAGGGGTTATGATAATGGAAGTTTTAAAGGAGAGGATATGATATTATTTAATATAGAGTATCGTTTTCCGATTACGGAGAACTTTACAGGAGTGATCTTCACAGATGCAGGGAATGCCTGGGATGAGGGAGATACCATTGATCTGGGAGAGCTGAATTACTCAATAGGAGCTGGTATAAGATTGAATACACCGATTGGGCAGATAAGGCTGGATTACGGTTTTAATGCTGATGGTGAAGGGCAGCCTCATTTCAGTATAGGCCATGCTTTTTAGCAGTTGTTTTAGTATGAGAAAATTATTAGTAAGGAGGAAAGGCATGAAGGCATATATTCAAAAATCAACTATTTCAATGCTAATTAAGATATTCCTGATTTGCTCCTGCCTGCTTATTTTTGCAACAGGGCAGACAAAGGCTGAGTCTGATCTGTCTGGTAAGATTGTTTATGTTGATCTCTGGGCTATATTTAATGCTCATCCAGATAAAGCAGTCGCTGAAATCGAGTTGAATCAGCTGGCCCAATCAATGCAGGCT
>JAAYLO010000359.1 GCA_012521855.1 Halanaerobiaceae bacterium | reverse complement strand
TTGTATAATAGTATTCATAAGAAGACTCCTTTCTAAATGTTTTGTTTGTCACTTAACATTTTATCAAATAAGGAGTCTTCTTTCTATTTTATTTTAATATTTCTCCAAAACTTATTTTACACTAACTATTCAGCCTCTTTTTCCATACCTCGACAAAAAAATTGACTACTTTTCAAGTAGTCAATTTAGTATTTTCCCCTTTTCAATATTTACATTTGTTCGATAATGTCTTCCTGCCTTTATTGATATATTATCTAATATAGTAAATGATAATATAAAAGTGCGACAGCAGCACAAGAAATCACAAAATATCTAATAATCATAATAGGATCTTTATACAACTTTGATTTAACAAAATCAACTATTAATAAAACAAGACTCAAAAAAGGAAGTATGCTTATAATTTTGACAGAGCCAGTAAATTTAGTTAAAATAACACAAATCACAATTAAAATACACGCAAATAAAGAGTAATTATCATCAAGAATTAAGTTTTTTATTGATTTTTTCTCCATGCAATAAAACCTCCATTTCATTAACAAATTTATTTTTTCTACTTAATATTAACTTACCACGTTTTTCCGTTTTAGTCTACTAAACTTTAGTCTGATTTCTTTCTGACACAGGGGGGACAACACAGGGGGACGGTTCTCCTGTGTGATTATCCTCCTTTAGTCCTTTTTCCAAAGTATCCAGTTAAATAATTCTTCTGTAATTAATGATTACATCCCTATAACAATAAAAAAAGGGCATTAATGCCCTCTTTTCATTAATTACGTCGGTGGTTAAGAGTAAATTTCCTTTCACTAAAACAGTTCAATAAGCTCTATTCCTACTCCCTTTTCCTCAAAGACAGGAAGTATATCATCTTTCCGTCCTACAATTACTGTCAAAAATCTATCTGGATAAGTATGTTCTGCAAATACCCTCTGTACCTCTGCTGCTGTCAATTCATTATATTCTTTAATAAAATCATTAATAGAATCTTCCCCTTTACCCATCACCTCTATACCATACGCTAACTCTGATAATACACTGATCCTGGTCTTATATGACTTCGGAAAAAATGCATTGTAAAGATTCACATTCTCAAACAATTCCTCTTCTGTAATGGCCTTCTCTCCTTCCTTGATTGCCAGCATCTCTCTTTTTACGGCTTCCATAATTTCATAAGCATATTCAGGAGCCACATCTGTACTGACATAATATAGGCCGCCCTGTTGATTATAACTGGTCGATGAATATATCCCATATACAAAGCCCTGCCCGGTTCTTAAATTCTCCATCAGTCTGCTGGTAAAATCACCACCAAATACACGATTGGCCATCAAAAAGGCGGTTTTATCTTCAAAATGGGTATTATAAAAATTATATCCCATCCTCATTTTTGCATGTGTGGCATCTTCTTTATTTACAAGAATCACTCTATTGAAGTTGCCTTCATTTACAACTATCTCTTTTTCCTTCAGTTCTATACCCTTGCTTTCCCAATCTTCAAAGGACTCTCTTATCAGTCCCTCCATTTCATCATACTCGAAATCCCCGCATACAATCATAATTATATTGGAAGGATCAATACTCTCCTGATAGTATCTTTCCAGTTTATCAGCTGTCATTTCCTGTAAGGCTGATAATACAAGAGAAATATTATCACTGTAACCATAAGGATGATCACCATAAAGACTTGTACTAAAAAACATTGTCAGCAAAGATGAATCATAATAATACTGTTGTACTAACAACTGATAAAATTCCTGTATAATGCGGTTATAGTAGTCTGCCTCAAATTCTGGATTTCTCAGGATCTCTGCAGTTAATGCAATCAATTTTTCCTTATCAATACTCAGTGAGTTGCCAGAAAATACATAATGATCATAGGATGGTAATAAGTTGAAACTCAGGCCATTCAGCTCTTTATAGCGTGATAACTCAAACTCATTATAATTCTTTGTCCCTAGGTTCATCATACTGGACATAATTGAAGAAATTCCGGCCTGTTCAGGACTTTCCTGACTTATTCCTCCTTTTATATATCCTCTTATTTCAACTACAGGTAAATCCTTATCTTCAGCCAGATACACTATCATACCATTTTCTAACTCAATCCTTTTATAATCTGGAGTCTCGATATAAGGAATATCATTGATACTCTCTGCCAGTTCCAGAAATAATTCTGTGCTAAACTCTACTTCTGCATAGGTAATACTGACTACCATCAAAAACTGCAACAATATAATAAATATACATATTCTTAATGTTTTCATATTATTCACCCTCTACTTCTTGTTCTCTAACAGGAACGATATTACCCACAACCCTGTTTTCTGCCCTGAAATATTTACTGGCGATTTCGATTATATCTTCTTTACTTAATTTATTTAAATAGGCCAGTTGTTCTCTGTACAATTCCGGATTATCATAATTGAGTTTGCTTAAGGCTATAGTTTTGGCCATTGATACTGTATCACGC
>JAAYLO010000358.1 GCA_012521855.1 Halanaerobiaceae bacterium | reverse complement strand
TATTTCCAGGGTCTGAATATGTGATATGAAGGGAGCCGGCAGGATCAGGGCTGTAGGCGAATTGTCGACAATTACTGCCAGATTCCCTTCCAGAATATGGGCAGCAACATTATCCGGCCTCTCTGTATACCGGACAAGCGGGAGCGGATTTAAAGTGCCGCCTGTCAGGATATCCTCTACTGACTTGTCTGCAAGAGGAAGTCCGTCAATATCAACACTTTCCAGTTTGCTCTTAACATCCTGCAATAGATCGGGATTAATAATATCCTTTATATATACAAGGGCGACATCATTTTTTGAGCGTTTCCCGATTTGAATGACCTCTGCCCTGAAATTTACATCCCTGATCCTCCTTCTAACTGCATTAACATTAAATAACATGGTTTCAACAAAACCGTCAGCAGGCCCCCTGGTGGCCTGCTCCAGTTCCGGTTCTTCAGGAGAACGGCTCGGCCATGTTCTTCCGTCAATAATTATCCCTTCATCAACACCATCTATCAGCAATAGCTGGGTTCCGGCCAGTATCTCCTGAACTGCCTTATCCAGATCCTTTACAGTGCTCAGTTCATAATATGGCAGCCGCTTATTGATGATTTTTTTTATAACATCAACAGCTATTTCTTCCCTTTCTGTCTCCATCAATCTCAGAATAGGAATGATCAGGTCATCCTTAATAAACCCGTCGATGAAAACCAGTCCTGCCCTTTTCTCTCCAATTTCAAAGGTACGGACCAGGATATCAAAACTCTCTCCTGCACCGAGAACCTCTTTTAAAATCTCCAGGTTATCATCAAGTTTTTTTCTGACAGGATTGTTCAATTCCTTCCCTCTATTCCAGATAAAATTATTCTTTAGGATTAAAGATCAGGGTAATAAAAAATGCAATTATCACCGAAGCACTGATTCCTGCACTGGCTCTGGCAAGAACACCTTTAAACAGGCCTAAGAGGCCATCCTTTTGAGCTGCATCCAGGGCTCCCTTTGTCAATATATAACCAAAATTGGAAACAGGAATTGTTGCTCCAGCTCCGGCTATTTTTATCAAAGATTCATACCAGCCCAGGCCGGTCAAGATAGAACCTAGTATAACCAGTCCCACCAGAATATGAGCCGGAGTAAGTCTTGTATTGTCCAGAATCAGCTGACAAACTGCACATATCAGGCCGCCCACTGAAAATGACAGGATAAAGATACCTATCTCGATCAACCCCCCGGTAATTTTTCTATTACAACTCCATGACTGATCCCCGGAATGGTCTCACTCTGTTTTACCGTAATTGTACTTAACAGGGCTCCTGTCCCGACCAGTAATACCCGTTCCAGTTCACCGGAAATCAATCTGGGGATTATTACACTCCCTACAAAGGCTGCTGAAGCCCCGACTCCGCTGCCGCCAGCCCCGTACTTCTTTTCACCTCCAAATATTTCAGCACCACAGTCCATCAATTTATCACTGAGAAGGATACCTTTCTCTTCAAGCAGAACAGTCAGCATTTTAATCCCGCTTTTCCCCAGATCTCCTGTGAGAATAAGGTCATAATCAACAATTCCCCTCTTCAAATCAGAAAAATGCTGTAATATCAATTCAGCAGCAGCGGGAGCCATGGCAGAACCCAGATCATTGGGGTCAGAAACACCCAGATCCATCACCTTCCCCAATGTGCCGTGGGTTATCCAGACACCGCCTCCTGTCCAGCCCAGGACGTAAGAGCCTGCAGCAGTAACAGTAAATTGTTTATACGGCGGATACTGTACCCCGTATTCCAGAGGGGTACGGTACTGTCTTTCAGCTGTCTGGTAATGGCTGGAAGCAAAGGCAACAACACAATCAGCAAAACCGCCATCCATGAGCCCTGCCCCCAGTAATAAGCCCTCTACAAGTGTGGCACAGGCACTATACAGACCCAGAAAGGGAATATCCTGATCCCTTGCCACAAAATCTGAAGTAATGATCTGATTCAGCAGATCACCGCCCAGAAGAAAATCTACATCAGCTGCTGATACAGATGCCTTATCCATAGAAAGGTTTACAGCATCTGCGGCCATCTGTTCTTCTCCTTTTTCCCAACTGTCTTTACCGCATTTAGTATCAGAACAATGCAGGTCAAAATACTCTCCATAAGGTCCCCTGCTTTCTTCCGGACCGACAATTGAGGCATGTGCAACAATATGGGGCGGATTGCTATATACAAAGGTCTGTCCTCTTTTCTTCACTGCCAAGGCTGATCACCCGCCAAATATATTCTTCAGGGCGCCAATAATAAATGCTGATACCATTCCATATGTCAAAACAGGACCTGCAATGGAAAAAAGATTAGCACCAATACCCATGATAAAACCCTCCTGCTTGTATTCCAGGGCTGGAGACACCATGGAATTGGCAAAACCAGTCACCGGAACCAGTGAACCGGCTCCAGCAAACTGACCCAGTTCATCATAAATGTCAAGGCCGGTCAAGAGCCCGCCCAGAAAGATCATGGTTATTGTAGCCAGAGTTCCGGCATCCTGTTTGCTCAAATCAAAAAGATAAAGATATAAATCCCATAGAATCTGGCCAAACAGACAAATACCCCCGCCTACCAGAAATGCCCTTAAAACATTCCTTCCCTTTTCAACAACGGGCTGTTCATTTTTTACAATCTCTTTATATTCATCTTTCGTCTTGTTAATGTTTTTCATTGAAACCCCTTTCCTATATTTTGAAGGCATCTGTCGGTAATTGACTGCCGGTACCGGGCAGGAGGAAAAAACAGGCTATAATAAGTAAAGCGATTATAACACCTATTAACAGATATTTATTTATATATTTCTCCATGAAATCACCTCATTTTTTAGTATTAATCTAAAAGCCATTTTCTATACGAAAAAACTTCCCATCAGGAAGAAATAATGCTTTCATTATATTCTATTAACACAAAAAACCAGGGTTTTCCCTGGCTGGCAGCATTATTATAAAGATTTAGATATTTTTCATAATATTCCGACATTTTTACTTAAAGGCTTTCCCTTAACTCACGCAATATCCTCTTCTCCAATCTGGAAACCTGTACCTGTGATACACCGATCTCTTCTGCAACCTCCTGCTGGGTTTTGTCTTCAAAATACCTCATGAAAATAATCTTTCTGGATCTGGGCTCCAGACTACGGATAAGCTCAATCAATTCCAGTTTATCAAATGAATCAATATCCTCTTTATTTTTTTCATTACTCAGAAAATCAAGCAGATAAGTATTGTTTTTTTCATTATCATTGCTTACCTTCTGATAAATAGAGGAAGGTACTCTTTGTGCTTCCAGAGCCATTACAATATCTTCTTTTGTCAGCTCTGTAGCAGCTGATAATTCACTTATTGAAGGCGGACGCTTCAAAATAGATTTCAATTCTTCTTCTTTTTTCCTCACAATACTGGCCATATTTTTTATAGACCTGCTTACTTTTATAATTCCATCATCCCTTATATACAGTCTTATCTCACCTATTATTTTTGATACTGCATAGGTAGAAAACTTCACACCTCTCTGGATATCAAAAGCCTTAGCAGCCTTGATGAGTCCAATAACTCCAACCTGAAAAAGGTCTTCCAGTTCAAATCCCAGGTTTTTAAAACGGCATGATATCTTCAGGACAAGCCGCAGATTATGTTCTACAAGCTTGTCAAGGGAACTTTCATCTCCTTCCTGGGCCAGTTTTATATACCTGTTTGTCTCTTCATCACTCAACAACTCCAGGTCTGGAAGCTTTATCCCGCTATATTCCATTTTTCCACCCACCCTATTTTACTACATTGCCCATGTTTTTCTTCTTGATCTTTTCTGGTATTTTAACCATTTTCAGCACTGTACCTTTATTTAGTTCTGAACTTATCTCAAACTTGTCCATGAATGAATCAATAAAAGCCAGTCCCAATCCCATATGTTCATCTTTTGTAGAGTAGGCAGGCTGCAATACCGCTTCAATATCCTCAATACCTACACCACTGTCCTTTACTGTCATCAAAAAAGAATTGCCCTCTATCTTTAATTCTATCTCTATTAAGCCCTCCTCCAGGGGATAAGCATGAATGATACAGTTTGTCACTGCCTCAGAAATAGCGACCTTTATCTCCTCCAGCTCATTCAGGGTAAAATCCAGTTCAGAGGCAAATGAAGCAGCAGACAATCTGGCCAGTCCAACATTATTACTCTTGCTTAACATTGTCAAGTGTGCATAATTTTCCATTATGCAATCCTCCCTTCATGTATGTCCCGTAATGCTGATTCTTCACTCTTATATTCATTCATTACGGTCAGAACACCGGCCATTGTCAGTATCTTTTTCACCTGTGGTACCAGACCCACCAGTAAAACCCTGCCGTCTTTTTTCTGCAGGCTCCTGTATCTTCCCAGAATAGCACCTAATCCTGAACTATCTATAAAAGTCACCCCTTTTAGATTTAAAACCAGATTCTTTACATTGCCGTCTTCTGTTTTACTGACAATCCTTTTTTTAAAAAGAGGAACTGTAGAAATATCCAGTTCTCCTCTTATTCTGGCAATGAGTACATTCCCGACCAGATCTGTAGATATATCCATATCTTTCCTCCTTTTCTCTTTTTTGTTTAGTATTATAATTCTATATATAAATAAAAAATCCTGCCTCAATAATTACTTATTTTGGCAAGATTTATCATTATTTTCTTCAGTCCTTCTGGTATAATCCTGTAATACTATTTATCTGGTAGCTGATTATCCTTGCGAAAATCTTGAAAAATGAGGCCTTTTCCACATCCCTGTCTATGACAATATCAACTTCTTTTATCAGGAGATTCCCCCTGTAGATTTTCATTGTTCCAATTTTTTCACCCTTCTTTTTCGGAGCCTTAATCCTGTCGTCAAGTTCTATGACTTTACTGACCTCATCTTTCCTGTCCCTCCGGACAGGTATTATTAGCTCATTTTCTATTAAGGCCCTGGCCTCCTCTTCCTTTCCATTGGGAATCTTTATTGTCTCAACAAGTTCACCTTCACTGGCTATTTTCAGGCCCTGAAAAAGGCCAAAACCATATGACAGCAATTTACCGGCTTCTTCAAAACGGTCCTGTGAATTGTCATTACCCATTACCACAGAGATAAAGCGGACACCATTCCTCTCAGCTGTTGCTGTAACACCATATCTGGCTTCCTCTGTGTAACCGGTTTTTAAACCATCTGCACCATTATAAAAACGGACCAGGCGGTTTGTATTATTTAAGACAGATTTTCCATCCCGTAAATAATCCTGCCAGGTTGAAGTCCATTCCAATACCTTCCTGTGTTTTATCAATTCCCTGGCCATGACTGCCAGGTCATAAGCACTGGAATAGTTCCCCTGAACGTCAGGATTATCAGGAGGTAAACCATTTGTATTATAAAAATAAGTGTTTTTCAGGCCCAGTTCCCTGGCCCTCTCATACATCCTCTTTACAAAGAGCTCCTCCGTACCATAAAGATATTCTGCTACAGCCACACAGGCATCATTTGCTGATACGATTGCAATGGCCTTCATCATATCTTCCAGCGACATCTCCTCACCGGGCTCCAGCCAGATCTGTGAACCGCCCATACTGGCTGCATATTCACTCACCACCAGTTTGTCATCCAGTTTTGCTTTCCCTTCAGCAATGGCTTCCATGACCAGAAGCATGGTCATAATCTTACTCATACTGGCTGGCGGTAATTCCAGATCGGGTTCTTTTTTATACAATATCTCACCGGTCTCATATTCCATCAGGATGGCTGACTTTGAACTAAGTTCGAACTCTTCAGCACTTATTACAGTTGTAATCAGGATAAAAAATAATAAAGACAGAATCACCCTTCGAAAAAATGCTCTCTCATATGATACTGTTCCAGGCCCTGTCTTTCCATACATAGAAAAACCCCCTTTCCCGTACTATTAATATTTATTAATAAATAGCACAGAATATGCAGGAGGTTTTCTATCTTTTTAAACTTTCTTTATTTTAATTCTGAACATAAACTGTTACAGCTATTGATTCATATTCATTGTTCCTGTTATCGGTGGCGACAACGGTCAACCGGTGTTCGCCGTTTACCACCTGTGTTGTGTCCCAGAATACCTGGTAAGGCAGGTTTCCCTTGTTTAATTGAAGATCAATAGGCTCCGCTTCTTTGCGCGGGGCCGGCCCGCCGATATTCCGGCCGTCTACCCTGAATTGTACAGTCTTAACCCCGTGTATCCCATAGGCGGAGGCAAGCAATTCAATGGTTCCGGAGACTGTTTCCCCTTCCAGGTTATTGATGATCGCGGCAAAGGGAGGTTCACTTTCAGCACCGTCAATTTTTGTCCGGTATTCATCCCATAAAGCCGCGACAAATCTGCTCTTGTATTGGCCGTCATCCCGGAGGGTACCATGATATCCCGGGAACCTTCCCTCTCCTTCAATGGGGATTCCTGTATCCTTATGGGGACCGTAAGTAATCCCATAATTCTCAGGATTCTTGTCATAGGGAGCGTATGGATCCGGCATGGTCCATTTCCCGAAATACACCCATCTGTCCACATAATTGGTGATCATACGCCATTCCTCCAGATTCCAGGCCTCCTTAAGTGCAGGCATCAGATAAGTGGCAAGGATCTCCCCCTTATGCGCCTGGGCGGTTATATGTTGATAGGAGTCGTCAGAGGCCCTGCCGCCATCAATATACCCATAGGGATCCTTGATTGAACGGTTCCCGTCTTCGTAAATTATATAACTCCAGTAACGTTCCTCCAACCTCGGTTCATCCACCCCCCAGAGGGTAAGACCATCGGTGTTTTCTCCTACATGAAAACAGGTCATCCCGTGGAAAAACTCCGCTTCCCGTAGTTTCTCTTTAGCATCCTGGAGATCCAGCATGACTGCAGCAAAAGCCGGCAGGATCCGGTGGCCTGGCTGGTGGCCTCCTCCAGCCGGCCAGGTCTGCCCCAGATAAATTATGTGGATCCTGTCAATCCCGGCCTGAACAACCTGGATCAAGGCAGGAAGTTTTTCTTCAAAGGGATCATTCATCATGAGACGCAGGACTGCATCATTAAAGAGTTGTGTATTTGCCGGCTGGTAATCCTTCAGGTGCTCAGAAGGGCGCAGTGACCTGCCCATAACGCCTTTTTTATGATCCAGATGGAGTTTCCTGAAACGCTCCTCGATGGCTTTCAAGGTTGGCATATGCTGCTCCACCGTAGCAGATGGTGATAAGGAGGGCAACAACTCTGTTTTCAAATCCTCTACATAGTAATATGGTTTCTCATCACCGGCATAAGGCGGGCGGAAGACATCAGCGCCATTTCCCGGCGGAATCTCTTCAACAACTGTCAGTACCTCTGCCGTTTTGAGACAGGGCCTGGTTGAACCTACTAATGGTGTGGTTTTTACGATGGAAAGCGTGCCTTCAGCCCTATATGGCAATTCGGGAACCAATGAGGGACCAAAGCCACCACCCCCTCCACCAGCCTGGAACCCGTGCCCGCCTTCGACAACAGGATTCACTTCCCAGCCGTAATTGGACCCGTCAAAATCAGGAATGAATCAGGTAATGGTAACCGGTCCCAGGACCCAGTAGTCACCATTGACAAAGGTTCCAGCTTTATATTTTTTGTCAAAATAGAAAGCTATTTCATTTATTCTTATATAATCAGTCTCAACG
>JAAYLO010000357.1 GCA_012521855.1 Halanaerobiaceae bacterium | reverse complement strand
CGAAAAGGGAAGTGCTGCATATTTAGCCTGGATAGATGAACAGACAGGTATATAATGTCTGCCCATGTCCCGGGTTGATTTTTTGAATCTGTGGTGTATCACTGCTTTGCCTGTTTACAAAAATCAAGAAGCTTTATCCCGATGAAAACCCCTATACCAGTGCATAAAAAGCTCCCCGTCACTGGCATACCTGTTAGTAACGGGAAGCCCTGATTTGTCAGTCTGCCATGGCCGGATATCAAACATGCTCATGGTGACTGTATTTCCTGAGAATCCTTCCAAAAGCCAGACATATCACGATCCCTGACAACCCGGAGATGAATATCATCGAACCTGCTCCAGAGCCCTTTCCCGAACCAGACATCGTGTCGGTTCTCTTTCAAGCCACACAGAGTCAATACTCTAATATCCCTGAGTTGATGGTAATGTCTATGGACTGTTTACCCCTGTTAGTGTTTTCCCGGTTAACTCCCAACCATAATTTCCCGATACTGTTATAGACTTTATCCCCTGATTAAATGAATATGTAAATGTAACAGGAAAACCTAACAACTCAAAAACATCATTTCCCAGTGGAATCATTTTTATATGGGCAAACCAGGATGGACTGTAATACAGGGTATCATCTTCTAAAATTACTTTAACTTCATAAATTCCATCTGTATATGTTCCACAATACTTCTCCAATGCATTAATCTGGGGTATTTCCTTTTTGTGAAATTTTAAATTTAAAAACCAGCTATCTCTTTCAGATATGATTCCCACTCTTCACCGGAAGTGTCTATCTTTAATTTTTTAACGGAAAACCTTTCAAAAATCTTATTAGATAAATCCTGGTAATCTTCCCTCATAAAAAAGATGCTTTCGTCACCCGAATACTCATGTGTTTCAAAATAGGCAACTCCTTCCGGATCAAGGATTAATTTCTTCCACTTCTCCCCTCTTACTTTAAATGCCCTCTCCAGATTATCCTTTACATCCGGTCGATACAGAAATATGATATGTGGATTGGCTCTCACTAATATTTTCATTAGTTCATCATAATATGCTATTATCTTTTCCTTAGGATAGTTTCCTGTAAAGAAATAACGGATTATATTTTGAAACAGACATCCCTCCATTACATGGACCCCGCCTGTAGGTAGCATGTGATCTATGAAATTTGTCCATCTTTCATAAATGTCTTCAATGTTTTTTCGCATGCCCTCTTCTGTATATAAGCTGCCGATACTAAATTCACCACCGTTAGTCCAGCGTATTGGATGATCTTTCATTTCTTCATGATACCAGTAATATTCCATGCTATTTTGCTCATATAACCTGGCAATATTTTGTGATACAGATGATTTTCCAACCCCGCTCATACCTGTTACAATTATTAATTTCATTTCCTTCATAGTATCCGCTCCCCTAATATAATTTTCACTGGTTCATATGGGTTAACAGAATACTTGCCTAAATACCCTATGTGCATTATTATAATGCCATAAGGCTATATATGGTTATTAGCGGTGACAGGCTTATAAGTATTTGCGCACTATAAGTTCATGATCAAGTTCTTTAAAAACAGCAAATCCACACCTTTTATAAAGTACAGGAGGTCCTGAAAAATAATAGAATTCATTTGGTTCGCCTTTATATGGATATGCTTCCAGAATATCATACTTTTCAAGGACGGCATCTTCACAGATTTTTTCTAAAAGCTGAGTCGCAATACCATTCCGGATGATCTGAAAAGGCTATATTGTCAAAATAGTACAAGAAATCATTCAAAGTATCTGTTGACAAAAATTCTCTAAATAAAGCCTGCCCACAACTTTTGCCATCCAGGTACATCCATCATATTCTTCACTTCGTTCTCTCTATAAATTCTTTAATTGCAATTGAGACTGCATCACCATGTCCTGTTATTAAATGTCCTCCCCTTTCAAAGACAGCGGTTTTCGCATTTGTACGGGCGATAAATTTCTCAACACTCTCATATTTAGCCATAGGATCATCTTTAGCGTGAATTACTAAAACAGGAGCTGTTATTTTTTCAATTTCGTAATCATCAAAATTTATATCCATGTCTATATTTGTGATTGATTCATCAATTTTTATGCCTTTTTTGCGAGGCACTACTGGAAGCATGGTATCATACAAAGATTTATCTATCTCAGATGCAAACATGGCTTTAAAAACAAAGCCGAAATACTTTGTAGAAAACCACATAGGAAAGTCATTAACAAGTGGTGCCGGAGGCCCCGTCATTCCTTTTATTTCTTCACGTGTCTTTTTAGAGGCAGGAACCCCGGAAGAGAGTAAAATTAACCCTTTAACACGCTCGGGGTACTTAATTGCAAACATAATTCCCGCTGCACCACCCGCAGATGTTGAAATAAGATATGTTTTTTTGATTCCGAGCTGATTCAGTAAGTCCAAAAATGCTCTTGCCTGATTTTCCGGTGTTGGTTGAGATGGTACATCAGAGCCAGGATAGCCGAATCTTGATGGAGCTATTTTCCTGAAATCATCACCTACCAGGCCTTTTAAGGATACATAAGCCTGATCATAACCGCCAAAAATGCCGTGAGATATGAGTATCGTTTCACCTGTACCTTCATCCATATAACTCATTTTACCAAAATTAGTATAAACGGTCTTTACATCATAATTGTTAAGCCTTTTATAGGCATTGCTAATATCAATCCTGTATTGTACGGCTACTATGGCTGAAAATACGAATAATACTCCCAGAATATATACCCACATGTGTTTATACCACCTTTTTTTGATTTACATGTTTGCCTCCTCAATAATCCGGTAAATCTAAATAGTATTCACCCCACCCGATGACCTTAGCTGTTATAAGCAAGATAATAAAGATGGTAGTTTTGTGGCTGAATTAACTCAGAATTACCAGTCTATCAATTCTAAAAGTTCATCCATATCTTTCTTAATCAACGGAGACATGCTATCCTTATACTTTGATAAATCAATTCTTTCTAACCCAGCCTTTATTGCTCCCCTCAATTCTGGCCTGTATAAAACAACTTCATGCAAAGCCGCAAGGCACAGCATAAAGCAAATCCCCTTGTTCTTACATATGAACTCTTAGCATTCAAAAGTCCTAAAAAATCATCAAAACAGGAATAGTATTCATCTGATGCAGCTGATCTTGCTCCAATTTCCTTAAACAGAGCATATGCCTTTTTATCATCTTTGTCCTGCAACGCTTTTATTACATTGTTCAAAATATATCCTCCCTCTCCTTATCATACACAGATGTAAAAAAGCTTTTTCTGTACAATCCCTATACTACTGTCCTCCAGTTCCTGTGAAACAGTAAAATCGCCATGCAGATACGTCATATCGTCAGGTTCCTGTGCTTCCGCTTCTGCATATTATTCTTAAAAATCCGGCCTGTTCATTTCGTCAATTGCCAGGCAAACAGCCAGTACAATGCATAGGCAGTACAATTCGTTTTGCTTGTCATGGATTAGAACATGAAAACAGTTTTCATCTGTTTCAAGGCAAGGGTAGAATTCCATAATGACATTATCCTGTCTGTCAATCATTTTAAATTTGTATTCCAGATACCTCTCCTCAAGTACAGTAGAACGTTTTCTCCCGTAACCTGCCTTTGCAGCCTGTCTCTCATCGACCTCGCCGATAATTGTAAAATCCAGTTCATCTATTGTGTATGAAATGCGCAGCACATCGAAAGTTCTTTTTACCGATGCAACTTTCCGGCCATCGACGGAGAAAGAGTATGTAAGTTTTATTGCCCAGTATTTTCGTTTTACAGTAGCTATTTCTTTTCCATCGTTTGTTACAATATGGACAATCGCCAAAATCACCTCTTCTTCTGACACCTCTGTAAATTGCCCCCTCTGTTAAGTTGCTGAAGACAAATGGTTTTCTTTCCGATCTGAACTCTTTTTTCAGTATCCATCTTGAAAAATCTCTTTCTTCGCTCGTATTCCTATGCATAAATGATGGAATCACACCCCTTGAGATAATTTCTGGATGAATTAAGCTGACAAAATAATATGTTAATTGTCAACAATAATACAATTAGTATTAATCTATTTTACAATATCTTCTATTTATTTTCAATCAAATCAAAAATGAGAGCCTTTAACGGCCTCCCCACTAATCTCACTTTTTCTTTTATAACTCTATAGCTCGTCATATATGTAATTTTAAGCACTATACTTCTTTATAGATGAAATGAAATATTTCTTTGCTTTGCTTTAGAATGTGTGGAATCAACCCCAAAGGGTATACTTTTAGTCCGTTTTCTAATTCCTGTAGTGGAACCCAGCAGAACTCTAAATCTGTTCTTCCATTATCCAATTCATCATATCCCCAAAAGGATCCATCGAGTGGAATTGATTGTTCATCCTTTAAATGAATCCTATACGCTTTTATCTCTTCATGAAATTCTCGTATCAATGCATCTGTAGATGTTTCCATAGATTCAATATGTCCTCCGATAATAGAGTAATCATCATTTATAGGTTTTTGTATTCAGGTTATCATTTCAGTTTGCTTATTAGTGAGTGCTACAATATTTTTTCCAAATCGTGGCCGAACCCCTCGAATTTCCTATACTCATGCGGGATATTCAACGAATCCAAATATAAATGTAATATTTCATTAAATTTTATTTTCCTCCAAGTATCATTCTTCACTCATCATATCTTCGTATAACTCGATGGCTTTTTCTGGTGCTACGCCCACAGTACGGTATTCTTTGTGATAGAGATGGTGATAGGTTCCTTCATAAGAGGTTACAGAACCAAATAGCTCAGGGTGCTTAACTGCATAATAAAACGCCATGTTGCCGCCCATCGAAAACCCTGACAGCATTCGGTTCTCACGGCTTGCGTGTGTTCTGTAATGTCCATGAATGTGGTACACAACGGGATATTTTTCGTCGCAGTCTTTATACCCGGGCGGAAGATAGATATTATAACCTATTTCGTGATTTAACACCTGGCTGTAAAATGTATTATGTGTAACATATTGAGGTGATTCTGCTGGCGGGTTTACAAAGTTCATTCATCACTCCTCTAATGCCGAAAAATATAATGATTTTTAACGTATTGGTCTCCCAATATTCATATCCTTTCTCCATTGGGGAACCGGCCCGTCATCACCCCAGTATTCGTCCAAAGTTTTTATTTTTCCTTCTATTATCTCAAAAAAAGAAGTCACATGAAAAGACATTCCCTTTGTCCATACATGTGTTCGGTTGTTACTGTATTTCCGGTCTTTTCTATCCGTTCAACCTCTCCGCTCCAATCACCAGGATATTCACAATTGGCTCTCAGAAATTCTGAAACATTAAATTGCTCGTTCGTATTATGCCAGCGAATGCATGCATCTTCATGAAAGAATTTTTTAACTCCATTTCATTCTGAGATGCGATATTCTTCCAATATTCAATAATAAAAT
>JAAYLO010000356.1 GCA_012521855.1 Halanaerobiaceae bacterium | reverse complement strand
CATCGAGTATAAGTATCGGGGCTTTTTTTATTAAGGCCCGGGCCAGTGATACCCTCTGTTTCTGGCCGCCTGATAACCCCATACCCATTTCACCAACAATAGTGTCGTATTTTTCATCCATATCTTCAATAAAGTCCCTTGCCCGGGCAATTTCTGCCGCCCAGGCAACATCAGTCATGTCCGCATTCGGGATACCATATGTTATGTTTTCATAAATTGTCTCAGAAAACAGTAATACATCCTGCATTACATAGGCAATATTACTGCGCAAGAATTTCAAATCAATATTCTTTACATGTATATTATCTATTAAAACCTCTCCTTCTGTAGGCTCATAAAATCTTCCAATCAAATTAACGAGAGAGCTTTTTCCGCTGCCTGTAACACCCATAATGGCTATGGTTTCACCGGCTTTTACCTTCAGTGAAATATTATCAAGTACTGTTTCATTCCCGAATTTAAGGGATACATTCCGGAATTCTACTTCTCCCCTTATTTCGTCATGTACCAGGGCCTTTTCTACATTATCAATCTCCGGAACTTCTTCAAGGATCGCAAAGATTCGTTCACCTGAAACAACTGCCCTGTTAACCAGATCTACCATATGCCCCAGCAGTCTCATCGGTAGTAAGAACATCCAGAGATAACTATTAAATTGTATCCATTCACCAAGTTGAATTTCACCACTGATAACCATCCTGCCGCCAAAAAACAGTAAAAGTACTGTGCAAAGTCCGCTTAAAAACTCCAGGATAGGGAAATAAGTTGCCCAGACCTCTGCTGCCTTAAAGTTGTTTTTAAAAAATTCATTATTTTCATGGTTAAATTTCTGCATCTCAAAATCATGTTGGTGGAAAGCCTTCACAATACGTATACCTGTTATATTTTCCTGGACTGTAGTATTCAGGCGTGAGAACTGTTCTCTTATTCTTTTGCTGATAGGCTTTATTCTCTGGGAAAAGCGCAGAGTAAAAAATGCAACAAAAGGACTGGCCATCATTGTGATCAGGGTTAATTTGAGATTAATATTCATCAGTACAGCTGAAGTAAAAAAAAGATAGAATAGAATTTTTACAAGATTAACAACTCCATCAGCAAATAGCTGCCTTATTGCTTCCATATCACCGGTCATCCTTGACATCAGCTCACCGGTCCGGTTTTTATTGAAAAAATTAAATGAAAGTTTCTGCAAATGTTCATAAAAAGCCTGTTTTAAATCATTAAAAACACCCTGTGAAACTGATTCCATAAATAATCTTTCAAGGAAAATAGAACCAGCACGAAATAATGATGTTACAGTCAAAGCTGCCAATAAGACAAGCAATATAGCAGTATTCCCGGATCTTATGACATCATCAACAATTCTCTGGGTAATCTCACCGGGAATCATTGAAGTTACTACATTCATAATTGTAAAGAAAATACCAAGATACAGCTGCCATTTATATACTTTAACGAAAGCCCACAATTTCCTGAAAACTACCATAGTTTCCTCCTTAAAAAAAACACGTCTCTGTCAGAAAAAATTAAAACCGGAAAAGCTCCGGAATTTGATGTGATTATTTCTCTAAATTCTTTTTGATTTCCTGTAATAACTTAATAATTTTCGCAAATGCAATCAATACAAACCCGGTAATTATACTGCCCAGGCATACAATAATAAAGCTTATACTATCAATAATCTTACTGGAAAAAGTCATATAAAAACCAATAGAAATCCCGCAAATTATTGTTATATATCCCAATAGATTCAGTATTATACCCAGTCCACTGACACTGCCATTGCTTTTTCTTTCTTTTGTTGAAAGACTTTCTGTTAAGTATACCCTTGTTTTGTCCATTTAAATGTTCACCTCTCATTTTCTGGATTAAAATCATCAGGACTGAATTCATAACTCTGATTACAGAAATGACACCTGACCTCTATCCTGCCTTCTTTTTCTAATATCTCTTTGATCTCTTTTTCATCAAAGGCATTCAGTAATGCAGCAATTCGTTCCCGGTTGCATTTACACCTATAATAAACATCTTTTCTTTCCATTACCCTGAAATCAAATCCTGTAAGAACAATTTCCAATAATTCCTCCGGACTTTTTCCTGCTTCAATTAACCTGCTGACTGATTCAATTTTTCCTAAATTATCTTCAAGTTTACTGATGGTATTTTCATCTGCGTCAGGTAATAATTGAACCATAAAACCGCCTGCAGCTTTAACAGACAAATCTTTATTTATAAGCACTCCCAGTCCAACTGCTGAAGGAGTCTGTTCCGATTGGGAAAAATAATAGGTTAGATCATCACCTATTTCTCCACTGACTAAAGGAACTGTACTTTCAAATGATTTTTTCAACAACTTATTTTTAATTACCTTCATTTGTCCCTTTCCAACCGCAGAAGCAACATCAAGTTTTTTATGATTATTTAAAACAAAATCTATCACCGGTTTTTTAACATACCCCCTTACTTCCCCATATTGATTTGCTTCAACGACAATTTTCTCTATAGGGCCATCACCTTCAATAATAAGGCTGACTTCTTCACCGGATTTTACTAAAGAGGCCATCATCAGTACTCCGCTTAAAGCTCTTCCCAATGCTGCCGTTGCAACAGGTGTTGTGTGATGAGATTTCCTTGCTTTTTCGATAAGATCTGTAGATTTTACTGCCAGAGCGCGCAACTGTTTATTTGTGGTCAGTACCCTGATAAGATAGTCCTGCATTTTTTTCACCTCTATCTACACCTGTTAACTTAAAATATATTTATGAAAACCTCATTCTAATTTTAATATATATTTGTCTATAATTCAATCATTATTGGATAAATGTTAGTGTAAAATAAGTTTTGGAGAAATATTAAAATAAAATAGAAAGAAGACTCCTTATT
>JAAYLO010000355.1 GCA_012521855.1 Halanaerobiaceae bacterium | reverse complement strand
TTCTTAATGTTTGCTTTATTTAAATAAATATATATATAGTTATTTAAAAATTATACTACTACTCATTAAAGTCCGTTTTTCTCATTCCCCTAATGATCACAGGTATTCCCTTCTGTCTCCAGAGTACCATTCAGATACTGCTCTACCACCTGATCCAGCGGGCCTCTTACACCTAAAACAACCTCAACGCCATTTTCCTTAAAAAGCTCAACAGCCCTGTTACCCATTCCACCTGCCAGTATACAATCTATCCCCTTCTCACTCAGAAAACGGGGTAAAAATCCTGGTTGATGTCCCGGATTTTCAATAAAATCCTTTTCTATGACCTCATTATCTTCTACAGTAAATAGATAGAATAAGGGGCAATGGCCAAAATGCCCGGATACATCCTTCCCATCTGTTGGTATTGCAACAATCTTCTTCATGATTCAAGTCCCTCCATTTTATTTTTTTACCTCCTACTTATTCCATCATTTCCTCCAGCTTATTCCAGACTTCCCTTATTTGCCGGGCAGGCTCACTATCCGGAACTGTTTCCAGAAGCAATTGCCCTTCTCTCAAAGTCTGATTTATAAGGGGTGAGAATGAAACCCTTCCTGCCAGCTCTATATCCTGCCCTGCACAATATTCTTCAATATCACTGCTGATCTCTTCATTCAGGTCATATTTATTGATCACAACAAAGGTATTTATCCCAAAAAGGCTGGTCAGCTCCAGAATCCTTTTCAGGTCAGACAGGCCTGATAAAGTAGGCTCTGTAACAATCAGGGCATATTTTACCCCCTTAAGTGAAGCAATTACAGGACAGCCGATTCCAGGAGAGCCGTCGATGAGAATCAACTCTTTCCCCTGTTCTGCTGCCAGTTCATCTGAAAGTACCCTTACTTCACTGACCAGTTTCCCGGAATTCTCAACTCCTGCCTTAAGGCGGGCATGTACCATTGGTCCGAACCTCGTTTCAGAAACATAGATACGGCCTGTTTCCTGTACTTCCATCCTGATGGCTCCCACAGGACACAAAAGCTTACAGACAGCACACCCGTCACATTTGATGGGGTTTATCTCAAGTTCCGGGCTGATAGCAGCAAAACGGCAGACATCCCGGCAGATACCGCACTCCATACATTTATCCTCATCCCTGAGTACCAGCTCTACACTCTTAAATACACTCTCTTTTTTTACAACTGGTTTCAGCAAAAGGTGCATATTGGGGGCATCTACATCACAATCAGCCAGAACCGGACTACCTGCCAGAACAGCCAGATTTGAGACTATGGTGGTCTTTCCGGTACCACCCTTCCCGCTTATTACGGTAAGTTTTTTCATCTGACCAGCCCCTCTATCTTTTTAAATAGCTCCTGAAACCTGGGTTTCCATTCAGGCAATTCCTCCACGAATGAAATACCCTTTGAATATAGACGGGCAATCTCTTTAGCAAAAGGTATTTTCAATAAAATATCAATACCCTCCCTGGCACAGTATTCTTCAATAATCCCATCATATTCATCTTCAGAGCGGTTTATTATTACCCCGAAATTTTTACCGGTTTCCCTCATTACCTCAACAGCCATCCTGAGGTCATTAAGGCCAAAAGGTGTCGGTTCAGTAACCAGTATACAGTAATCACTG
Organism: Halanaerobiaceae bacterium; assembly: GCA_012521855.1. Taxonomy (GTDB): domain Bacteria; phylum Bacillota; class Halanaerobiia; order Halanaerobiales; family DTU029; genus JAAYLO01. The sequence continues at coordinate 5,676 of JAAYLO010000355.1, read as the reverse complement.
TCTATAGCAGCCTCTATAGCAGGACAGGTTGTCCCTGGCTGGGCATCAATAATAACAGTCTTTTCCGGGTCAATATGTTCTTTCAATTTCTCAATTACCGGTACCGGCGATTCTTCTCCTATGTTTAATTCACCCTGCCAGAACTCAAGGGGCCTTTTTGAATGATCCCATTTGATTTTACCGATCTCCCTTTCTTTTTCACTGATTGCTCCAACTGGACATATTCTGGCACAACCGCCGCAACTGTGGCATATCTCCGGAAATACCAGAATACTGTCAAGCATCAGGGCAAGTGCATTGTACTCACAGAAATCCACACATTTCCGGCAGGCAGTACATTTAGCCTCATCAACTACCGGAATCAGCCTGTATACTATCTCATATTCATCAGCAAAATCAGGCTTTATAAAGATACAGGCATCAGGTTCTTCTACATCTGCATCCAGCAGCTGGACATTCTCCAGTGATAGGGCCAGATTCGTAGCAACAGTGGTCTTACCCGTGCCGCCTTTACCGCTTAATACTGTAATAATCATTATTACACCTGCCTGAAACCCGCATGCCCGTTATTTGACGACACACCCAGCTCTCTCAATTCACCATTTTTGTAAGCTTCCACTGCTTCCCTAATAGTGCTCCCCCTATATGAATAAAGCTCAATACCGGCTGTCTTCAAGGCAATGAAAGCTTTAGGCCCGAAATCACCTGATATAACGGCAGCTACATTCTGGTCTGCAAAAAGCTGGGCTGCACCGACACCTGCTCCACTGTCAGCTGATGCTGCTGAATTCTCAATGAACCTGGCCTCCATATTTTCAGTATCTACTATGGCAAAAAAATTTGCCCTTCCGAATCTTGAATCCATCTTTGCATCCAGCCCCCTGTTATCTGAAGCACTGATTCCAATTAACATCAATAACACTCCTCTTTTTCCTTATTTGCCCTTTATGTACAATAAGCCCATCTAAATATAGATGAGCTTATTGCCGCTAAACTCAATCTTTATCCTCTTCAAGTTTTTTCAATTCTTCCTTTACATATTTCAGCTCATCTTCCAGAGCCCTGGCTGTTTCTTTCAGGTATTCAACTTTTCTCTCCTTGCTGATTTCCTGATTATGGGGAGGATGATAGGGATAGACAGGATAAGCATGTGGAGCATGATGGTAAGCCCATCCATAACCCCTGCCAGAATCACAGCCGCGTCCAGATCCCCTGCCGGATCCCGGACGATTCATATATCCAGGGACTCTATAACCTGCACAGCAACCCATTCCTCTCCCTGTCATTGGGCCATATCCTGCCGGGCCGGTTCCATCTCCAATAGGCATCCTGAAAACACCTCTTTTGAGCATATGTTCATAATTTATTTTTATTATACTTTGCTTATGAGCATATGTCAATAACTTTTTTTTTATAAAAAATACCCTCCTCATAAATCCATAGAGAAAGGGTATTATTATAAGGAAAATATCTGTCTTTGAAATACTTACGAGAAAATCCCTGTAAGCTGTGTTTTATATAGTATGTTTTTTAATAAACTCCATTATGTTACTTTCATACTCTGCAGGGTGATCTGAAAATATATCCGCATGTTTGCTGTCTTCTACAGTAAATATTGTTTTCCTGTTATGAGGTACAGAATTAAATATATCTTCACCCATGAAATAGGGAGTAAGTGTATCAGCCTTACTATGTATAACCATCACTGGAACACTGGTTTTTCCTGTATAGATACAGACATCAGCGTCCTTATAGAAAAAACCCATTTTCATCCTGGTGACCATATTCCCTGTGAACATCAAAAATTCTACCGGTATTCCAATATCCATGGTTTCCATTTCAGTAAAGAGCATAAAGGTCATATCACTGACAGCCGAATCCAGTATGGCAAAATCAACATTCTGCTCTGCTTTCTCTGAGCCCAGAAAGATTCCCACAGTTGCCCCGCCGTAAGAAATACCCCAGAGGCCGATCTTTTTATTATCAGAAAGATTGTTTTTTAAATATCCAACACAATCCGCAAGATCCCGGCTTTCCAGATAGCCAAAGGTGGTGTACTGTGCTGTGTTTTCACCTGAGCTCCGTTGGTCATAGGCCAGTACATTGTAGCCGTTTTTCAAGAACACCTCTGCTGTGGGATAGACTGTTATACGATTTCCACCCAGTCCATGAACCATGATAACTGTATCCCTATCCTCACCACCATCTACACTGATATAATCAGCCGGAATGATATGTTTACCAGTACTTGATTTTATCTTTACAGGTTCAATGTTATATTTTCTCCGGAATCCCTCAATATCAAATCCTTCTTTCTTTAAATATTCCTCCATTTTTTCAATACCTGTATCTTCATTATTGGAAAGCTGCATGGAAGAATTAAAAACCTCAAGACCGGTATAATAGGAAACTCCAATTATACCGGTTAATATTATAACCCCTGATACAAGACAAGTAATTTTTAATACCTTTTTCAAACCCGGTACTCCCCCTTTTCTTTATCTTTCCTGCCTTCAATTGGATATTTTCCCTTTTCTGTATTTTCGTTATCCTGATTATATCATTTTTATTTATGACTGTAAAATATTTCCGCCTGACACAATCACCTATATTTCTATCACTTTCCCGGCCCCGCCGGGTATACACTTATCAGGATATAATGAGATTATCCCTTTTTTATATTGAGTACAATGAGTGGGGCAGAGAAGTTCAATTTCCTCCAGTAATTCAAAGTCCATGAAGCCATGGAACCCCCCTATCAGGGCATAAAGCTTCCCATATTTTGATGCTGAATCCAGAATCTCATCTATACCTGAATGGGCACAGCCAACCACAACTACCAGGCCCTTTTCTGTTCTTATGATCAATGACTGCTCATTATTTGTCAGTATTCCTGTAGTGTATACATTATCAGCAATTTTTGCACCCTCTTTAGAAACTACTACCTTATTGCCTTCCAGGCAATCTTTGAGAATATCCAGGTAAAGGACCGGCAACCCGGACTCTTTATTAAAATGAAAAGGGAGATAGAGCTCAGCTTTCCTGTTTATATGCAATAAATCACTTAATCCCCCAATATGATCCCAATGGCTGTGTGAGATAAAAATAATATCGATCCCGGCCGGATCAATTCTCATTTTCTCCATATTTTCCAGTAATATAGGGCCATTGGCCCCTGTATCAAAGAGTATTTTCTTCCCGCCCTCCTCAATCAGACAGGAAAATCCCCATTTTGCCTTCAATCCTTCAAGAAATGCTTCATTATCATATAAAATCGTTAGTTTCATGATGAGCTCCCTTCATTTCTGGATAAATTTTAAAGCTCCAGTCTATTTTCCTTCCCTTCAGGAAATTTCTTTACCAGGAGGATAAGTAATATAATTATGATCCAGCCATTCAGGGACAGGCCCTCTTCATGAAAGACCAGATTGGTGAATCCTCCTACCAGGAAAACGGTAATGAACATAACCAGGGTAGCCTTCAACATATTTTTCATCCCCAGTTCCCTGAGCAGGACAGAGAATGTGGCAATACAGGGGAAATAGGTTGTCAGGACAATACTGGCCACCAGGAGTTGTTTTGCTGATAAGTGCAGGGGGACAAGGAGCCCCATGGCCAGATCCTTACGGAGAAAGCCCATCAGTAAAGCAGTAATTGCCTCTTCCGGAAGGCTGAAAATCCTGCTTAATAAAGGTCCGGCTAAATGGTTAATAAGGCCCATAATCCCTGTTATATAAAGAATATTGACAATAAAAACTCCCAGCAGGACAAAAGGAATGGCCTCCCTGAAGAACCCGCTCAATCTAAGCCATAGTTTCTGTAGAATTGTAGCTATACTGGGAATTCTGTAAGGCGGTACCTCCAGCAGGAGATCTGAACTGAATCCCGGGATTACCCTGTTTAGGATATTACCCAGGACAAACCAGACCAGCCCCAGAATAATAAAAAGATAGACTATATATTTCATGCCAAATGAACCAAGTAAACCAAAAATCATGGCAATTTGCGACATACAGGGAATAGTGATAGCCGTCAAGGTACTGGCAATAAATTTTTCCCTTTCACTCTCCAGGCTTCTTATGGCCAGTACAGCGGGCACATTACAGCCAAAACCCAGGAGCATGGGGATAATGGAAAAACCATGTAAGCCCACTTTATGCATCAGATTATCCATGAGTATTGCCAGGCGGGGAAGATAACCCGTATCTTCAAGTAATCCCAGAACCAGATAAAAGGCTATAATATAAGGGGCAACGGCAGACAGGGGAATATAGATACCTGTGGTCAGTAAACCAAAGGATTGTTCAAAGTCAATTGCGCCTCCAATCAGGTGCCCTATCAGTATATCATGGAATAATCCCTGTCCTCCCAATAAGGAGCTCAGGTAATTAACAAAAGGAAAATAGATATTATTAAAAAAAGGTTCAGTCACATAAGCAATAAGGCCTTCTCCGATTATTCTGATGAGTAAAAATGAAAAAATCAATACAAATACGGCAAACAGAGTGCCGGTAAGTGGTCTGATGGTAATCTCATCGAAAACATCAGAAAAAGTATGCTTTCTGTCACTGATCTTCTGGACTTCAGCAATGATCTTTCCGATATATGACCATCTTTCCTCATTACTCATTTTTTTAATGCCCTTATAATTATCAAAATCATAAGAAGTTATTATATTAATTGTATCCAGAATACCCTTACCCTTTACAGCTACTGTAGGAATCACGGGTACCCCCAGCAGCTCTTCCAGTTTGTCCTTATCTATATCGATCCCCTTATGACGGGCTTCATCCCACATATTCAAAAGCACGATTACAGGCACATCTCTTTCCAGGAGCTGCAGGGTCAGATTCAGGTTTCTCTCCAGGTTTGTAGCATCAACAACATTTACAATAATATCACCTTTATCCAGCATATCTGCAGCGACTTCTTCTGCTTTATTGGTAGGCTCCAGGCTATATGTACCAGGTACATCTATAATATGAAAGACCTCGTCCCCCCTTCTCAGATAACCCTCCGTATATTCCACTGTAGTCCCTGGATAATTGGAAGATGTAACACTTGTTCCCGTCAGTCTGGAGAAGACCACGCTCTTTCCCACATTGGGATTACCGAATAAAAGGACTTTCATCTGTCATCCACCAGCTTTACCAGGATCTTTTCTGCCATACCATAACCCACCGCAATTTTTGACTGGCCTATCTTTACTGTCACAGGCCCCCTTAAGAAAGACTGGCTTTCTTTGGTCAAAACTACACCTTCCCTGATACCCAGAGCATTGAGCTTTTTGACCAGATTACTGCCTCCATTTATATTCATGACAACTGCCTTTGAGTCATCATTTAACTGGTTTAATGTCAGATAGACCATCTCATCACATCCCTTATTGTAAATGAAATTCATTTTCAGTATAATATTATATACCAGTTCCACCATTTTTACAATATCATTTTATGAGGTTCACAACCCTTTCCAGGGGGATGTTCAGTTTTTTTATCAGCCTGGCAGCTTTATCAAAGTTCCCTATCTCAAAAGCTGAATGGGCATCACTATTTACTATAAATTTTACATCCGTCTTCAGGGCGGTTTTTATAAAACCCTCCAGTTTTTCTGAATGACGGTCATTTATCTCCAGAAAGGTACCCTCTTCAGCACAGACCCGGGCCAGCTCATATG
>JAAYLO010000032.1 GCA_012521855.1 Halanaerobiaceae bacterium | reverse complement strand
TGTCTGTTTTATCTGCTCCACCACTTCTTTTACGATAGTCTGCATAACACCATTTCCTGCTACTACCAGATCAAGATTATTATCTATAAAAGCAGTTATTTCACCAGTTCCCAGCTTATCTGCTGCTTCCTCAGTTTTGATTTCCTGTACATTAAAAAATTCAATTCCCCTTAAAAAATCACTTGCCGGGTTTTCTCTCCCCACTCCCACATTAATATTTCTGACCTCAAAATCCATTATCCCGCTAAAGGCGATATTGAAGAAAAAACTTAGCATAAGAGGAAACATGAAGGCAAAAAATAATATACCGGGGTCCCTGAACAAATTTTTCCCCTGATAGATACAATTTCTTAATAAACCAGCCATGTCAATCCCTGAGCTCCTTTCCTGTTAACTCAAGAAAAACCTCATTAAGAGTAGGCAATTTGCTATGTAAACTGGTATAGCTTAGATTGTTTTCAATAATAAATTCCATTAGATTGTTTAAATTATTTACCCCATTTTCAAACTTAAAAATATACTCCTCATCATTTCTTTCTATATCTATTACCCTGGGGATTTTTTTCATTTCCTCAACCAATTCATTACTGATTACGGGAAAATTAACTACTATTATTTCTGAAGTTGTGATCATTCTTTTTAGCTCATCTGTAGTTCCGGTAACCAGATTCTTGCCCTTATCCATAATAACAATTCTCTGGCAGAGCATCTCAGCTTCATCCAGATAGTGGGTTGTATAAATAATAGTACTCCCCTGCCGGTTTAATTCTTTAATTCCCTCCAGTATAAAGTTTCTGCTCTGGGGATCAACAGCAACTGTGGGCTCGTCCAGGAAAATCAGCTCCGGTTTATGGGCAATACCACAGGCAATATTCAGCCTTCTTTTTAACCCCCCGCTTAGTTTTCTGGGATAAAATTTTGCATAATCCTTCAGGTCCACAAATTCCAGAGCTTCCTCTACATATTTCTTTCTTAATTTTTTCTCATCTATATACAGTCCGCAAAAATAATCTATATTTTCCCGGACAGTCAAGTTTTCAAATACAGATACCTCCTGTGGTACCAGCCCTATCTTTCTTTTGATATCATAGGAATTGGGTGTCATCCTCTGCCCAAAGACCTCTATCTCTCCTTTACTGAAACTTATCAATGACAATATACAATTTATAGCTGTTGTCTTTCCACAGCCATTCGGTCCCAGAAGGCCCAGAATCTCACCTTCAAACACCTCCAGGCTGAAATGGTCAAGGGCAATTAACTCCTTATATCTCTTCACTACATTATTCATCTTTACAATCATCTGGATCACTTCCTCGTATTATTTCATAAACAATTATAATCCTTTTTATAATTTATCAATAGTGTCCAGAATAATATGTTAAGATGACAATTGTCATATTTTCATTGTATTTAAGCCATCAAACTAGTATAATTAAAATGAATACATTTTCCGGTAAAGAAGATTTTCTATAATGAGGAGCAAACTGGATGAAAAGCTTTGGAGAAAAACTCTTTATTATTATTTTCTGCCTCTACAATACTTATAAAATATATCCAGAGCAAAACCTGGTTTTTTATTTTCTTATAAGCCTTATTATTTCCTGTACCCTTGATTTAATAGATAATAAGAAAATAAAGGCCTTAATCTACATTCTGTTTGTCCTGATATCTTTCTCAAAGTCAGTGTTTATCCTGTACATCCCTTTAATTTTATACAATCTCTATCTGGATTTTGGTGTATATGCCCTGCTCTATCTGCCTCTGATTTTCATCAATTTTTCCCTGATGAATCTCTTTCTTTCCATTCTCTCTACCTACTTAACAATCATGAACAAAAAACACAGACTACTCCGGAATGAAAAAAGAGAGATCAGGGACAAATTAAGAGAAAACACCTATTATCTACAGAGATATAATGAACAAATAAGAAAAGACAAAGAAAAAAATATCCAGATTGCTATCCTTACAGAAAGAAACCGCATTGCCAGAGAACTGCACGATTCAATCGGCCATGTAATCAGCAGTAGTATCTTACAATTAGAATCCCTGAAAATTATTGCAGGTGAAACTGAGTTGGTTCAAAAGCTGGAATTTCTTCAAAAAACCTTGACTGCTGGTATGAATGACATCAGAGAGAGTATTCATAATCTGTATAGAGAATCACTTGATCTGGATAAAAAAATCGAAGACTTATGTGCTGAACTACCCGATATAGAAACAGAGTTTTTGTATCGAGTGGAAAGCAATTTAAGCTATGAACTCAAACATGATATTTTATCTGTTATCAGGGAAGGCATCACCAATTGTGTTAAGCATTCCAATGCCAGCAGACTTAAAATAAGTCTCCTGGAACAGCCGCATTTTTATACCATAATAATTAAAGATAATGGAAATAAATATGATGAAAATAACAAAAGCGGGATGGGGCTTTTTTCCATCAAAGAAATCGCGGAAAAATACAATGGTTTTTTGAATTATCAGTTTGATAATGGCTTTAAAATACACTTAACTCTGATGAAAGGGGAATGAAAATGAAGGTTATAATAATTGATGATGACCCCTTAGTGGTAGAATCTCTAAAAACAATTCTTGGAGTAGAAAAAATAGAAATACCGGCAGTAGGTTATAATGGTACTCAGGCTGTTGAGCAGTACAAAATACACAAACCAGATATAGTGCTTATGGATATAAGAATGAAAAATATGAGTGGTATGGAGGCAGCCCAAAAAATACTGGAGATAGACCCCCAGGCCAGAATCCTGCTGATTACCACCTTTCAGGATCAGGAATACATCCAGAAGGCCCTTTCCATGGGCTGTAAGGGGTATATCCTGAAACATAACGTCAAGGGTATCATCCCGGCAATAAACGCGGTATATGCTGGAAATATGGTTTTTGATTCAAAAATAGTATCAGACATAAAAATCTTTACTGAAAGAAAGATTGATATAAAACTCTCTGAAAGAGAACTGGATATTCTGTTGTTAGTGGCAGATGGTTTAAATAATAAAGAAATAGCAGAAAAAATGTTCCTAAGTGAAGGAACAGTCAGAAATTATGTATCCAATATGCTGGAAAAACTATCACTCCGGGATAGAACACAACTTGCCGTATATTATTACAAACTAAAATATGGGCTGAAAAAATAACTTCTCTTTTTGTATTTATACTCTACTCACTTCACATTCAACTATTTTTTAAGATATATATCTATCTCTTCCTCAGAAGTCGTCCAATCAGCATATATGGCTGCACCCAGGTCCTTCCTTCCTCTTTGCAAAGACAAGTCCCTGTTTTATGCCGTCAAGTGCATTACTCACATTTTCAACACAGGGAAAATGACTTCCTGTCAGTTCATCATAACTGGGCACCCCGATAAAAATATCAGTACTGATATTATGGCCTGTCCATCTTACAATCCAGGAAATTAGATTCTTATACAAAAAAGGTAAATAAATAGCCTTTCAAGATACCGGTTGCTACTATTTTTCAGCACTGTAAACTTATTCTCTCAAAATTGAGAATCTCCTTTACAGTAAATCAAAGAGCAGGTATAAAAACAAAGCCCCCAAAATCAGGGGCTTAAGTGTAAATAAAGGTATCCTGGCAATATAAAAAACTATATATCCTTATCTAATTCCTCTACTATTTCCCTTCTCCTTTTTTCAAAATCAATATTTTCGATATCGGATAAATCCATATGTTTAGCCGATTCTCTCAATATCAAAGTCTCAATAATTGCCCCCATATATAAAAATACCACCATAGCTAAAACATAATCCCAGGGTATCTGTAAAATCAGCCTGCTTTTATTTATTATAGAAACAAAAATACTTAAACCTATCTGTACTCCTACAACCGTTGCCAATAGATAACCCCCGAATTCGAAAAACAATAATAATATCCCTGATCTTCCCTTTTCCCTGGAAAAAACTACCCCCTGTCCGAAACCGGTCCAGGCTGTCAGTAATAGCGGGATTATAAAAATAACACCATATACAATACGGCTTATTAAAGCAACCAGAATCAGGTTGTTCAGAAAGATTGTGAAAAACAAAAGCAGCCAATTACCATCCTTTAAACTAGATTTAATATATTTCCTGGACCAATTATGTATTTTTGTGGTCAAGGGATCCCCGAGTTTTTTCCCTAACTCATGAATCTTTACCACATTGACAACTCTGAACAATCCCAATATATAACCTATAACCATTGGAACCAAATAAAAGCCCAGAACCAGAAAAAACATTGCTGCCGGGTTATTATAATCAAACATCTTATTTCCTCCTCATACAAATTTTTTTAGAAATCACAGACCAGACATGATCTTCATTTAATCAGGTCAGGAATTTTTCCTTTAAATTCACTGGCCAGTATATCCATATATATCTGATCATATTTTTTGTCTCCGACAAGATATGCTTCTCTTCTTATACCTATTTCCTTAAACCCGCATTTCTTATAACATTTTATTGCCCTTTTATTAAAAGAATGCACACGTAAGAAAATACTATTCATGTTCAGCAAATTAAAGGCATAATCAAGCAACAGATTCATGGCTTCTGTACCGTAACCCCTGTTCCAGTATTCCTTATTACCTATGAAAATACCGGCCTCAGCAGTTCTGTTAATCAGATTAACATTCAATAATCCACAATTACCGATTAACTCATCATTGTCCAGAGTTATGATGGAAAAAGTATAACCCTCATTACACAATCCCTCCAGTGCCTCTCTTTCTTTCTCAAGAGAAAAAATATATGGAGAAAGGACCAGATTAATGGTGACCTCAAGATCATTTACCCATTCAGTGAATTTCTCTACATCCTCCATATTGATTGGAGATAGATACAGTCGTTCCCCAACTATCTTTTTGAAATATCTCAATTGCTTCACTCCTTTCGCTATAATACTCTCTGCCTTAAATATCATATATTAGTTTCGGAATCAAACATCCCTTTTCAAGCTTTTTTATACCCATTTTAGAAATCCTCTTACTTCACACCATGTAAATATCTATCAAAAAAATCTACATCCTTTAATAATTCTACCATAGGATCATCTAAAAATACATCTTTTTCACCATTATATTTTTATTTACATCTATCCTGACAGGTTCCAATGCCCCCGGAATTATGTATTCATCTGTTTCATAGAATTTCAGATCCGTCCATTCTTCCCAATCTTCAATGGTACCCGAAATATACATTGCTTCATGACAGGGCTTTATTATTCTTCCTCCAATTCTGATGTGAACCCTTAGCCAGGGATCATATGGTAAACCATCTTCCCTTTTCCATTTTATATAGTTATCTATAGATATCAATGGATATTTGCTTTTTAAACTAGGCCTGACAGGTACAGTAACATACTTATATCCATAACTTTGGGCAATAGATATCATCTCTCTCAAGATCATAGAGCTCACTCCTCTGCCCTGATAATCTCTATTTACAGCAATCTGCAGGCCATTTAAAATATTTGGTTTAGTACCCTGTAAGTTATCAGTGACACCTTTTTCAAATACCCAATCCCAACCTCTTTCAGGTAATTCCTCAAAGGGCTTATCCCAGAAATATGGAATACAATTGGCAATACCGATAATCTCACCATTTGACTCCAGGGAAAACTGAAATTCTGAAAAAATATCAAATAATTTACCCCAGTTTCTATTTGAAACAGGATCATGTAACATAAATTCCGGCCATAGTTCTGATGTGATTGTATTATGTATCTTTGCCTGTTCAGGCATGTTTCTCAATACGAGGAACCCTTTATTATCACTTCAGCTCCAAAGAAGCCATCATGAATGGATTGATAGAAAGATACAATGACAACATTTTATCCAGGGCCCGAAAGATTGCCGCAGACACAAAAAGACCTGGCAGATATACGGAGAAAAAAAATGGGCTTGAAGAACGTGATATTACACAGGTTTCTGGAGGACAGCTTCCACGTGCAGGAATATGCCGGGCAATAATGAACAACCCTGCAATCATCTTTGCTGATGTGGCTCTCTTAATTCAAAATCAACGGAGGATGTCATGAGTATATTATCCAATATAAACAAATCTGGTACTACCATAATGCTTGTTACTCATGATGCAAAAGTTGCCGCACAGGCAAAACCTATCTTGTTCATGAAAGCTGGTAATATTGTCAGGGAACTGCAGTTAACTAAATATGATGGCCGGGATTTTGATGACAGATACGAAAAAATTACAGCTATAATGCGGGAAACCGGAATATAATTCTTTTCGATATCTTAAAATTTTTTATATTTTCCGGCATACCAGTTCCCCTTTTCCAATTGGTACTATTAAAGCGTCAACTCTTTTATCATTCAGTGCTTTATCAATCATTGCTTTTAAGGTACCATACTGATTAACGGCATTATCAGCTACCAGTATTCCCCCTTTAACCATACGGGGGATAATTAACTCATAGCATTTTTCATAAATTTCTTTTTCAGCATCCAGAAAAGCAAAAGAAATGTTCTTTATTTTGTCTAAGTGATCTATTGCATCTCCTTCTATTAATTCAACATATTCAGTTATTCCGGCTTTCTCAAATGTTTCCCTGGCAATTCTAATTTTTTCCTCTAATATTTCAAAGGTTTTCAGTTTTATATTTCTTTCCATACAGGCCAGTGAAATCCACATTGCGGAATAACCTGCACTTGTACCTATTTCAACAAATTCTCCCTCAGGACAATTGGAAGCTAATAATGCCAGAAATTTACCTGTCTCAGGAGGGATTTGACGCAATCTCTCTAATCTTGGAGTACCGTCCACCCGGTCTCTCGCATCTATACTTTCCAGATATAACATCCTATCTTTCATATTTTTTGATATTTTTTCAAACATATTTCTCCCCCATTTACTTTCCACATTTATTACTATTATTCCATAAAGATAATATAAATCCTTTAGGCACAATAATATACTCTATAGTTTTTTTGAAATTCTAAAAAATGCAGACCAGAGTCTCTCTGATCTGCATTATGCATAAAAACTATTTTTCAAAAAATCTGGTGAGTATCTTTATACCTAAATATACAATAATCATCACAATAAATATTCCACCCATACCATATATAGTAATTGGTACTGTTTCCAATAATGCCTGCAGATTCATAATATCCTCCTCCTAACCTACTAAACTGATTATTAAGCCCCCGGCAATTACGGAAGCAATCTGTCCCGCTACATTTGCACCCACAGCATGCATTAAGAGAAAATTCTGAGGATCTTCTTTAAGACCCATTTTATGAATTACCCTGGCTGACATGGGAAAAGCAGAAATACCTGCTGCACCAATCATTGGATTAATTTTATTTTTTGCAAACAAATTAATGAACTTACCCAATAGGACACCGCCAACAGTATCAAAGATAAATGCAACCAGACCCAGACATAAAATCAAAATAGTTTCTTTTCTTAAGAAAAGCTCTGCCTGCATTTTAGTTGAAATAGTAATACCCAGAAGAATAGTAATCAGATTTGCAAGCTCCTTCTGTGCTGTCTCAGACAAAATTTTCAAAACACCACATTCCCGGATCAAATTACCGAACATCAAAAATCCAACCAATGCAACAGAGCGTGGTGCCATAACACCTGCTATTACAGTAATAATTATAGGGAACAATATTTTAGTTGTAGGAGATACAGTAGTTTTTCCTGTATTTTGCATCCTGATTAAACGCTCATTTCTTGTAGTAATTCTCCTGATAACAAAAGGCTGAATAATTGGAACCAGTGCCATATATGAATAAGCAGCAACAATAATTGCTCCAGTATATTTTGAATTAAAATAATTGGCTACAAATATTGAAGTAGGCCCGTCAGCAGCCCCAATAATAGCAATAGAGGCGGCATCCTTTATATCAAAACCTAATAAGGCAGCCAGACTAAGAGTAAAAAAGATTCCAAACTGTGCGGCTGCGCCGAAAAACAACATCCTGGGATTTGTTAGAAGCGGTGTAAAATCAATCATTGCTCCAATCCCTACAAATAATAATATCGGAAACAATTCATTGGCTATACCTGCATTATATAAAACATCAATTATACCTATTTCCTTTACTCCATCAATTATCTGGGTTACTGCACCTGTAAGTGGTAAGTTAACTAAAATAGTTCCAAAGCCAATGGGTAGTAATAAAGTTGGCTCCATATCTTTCTTTATTGCCAGATAAATAAGTACTCCTCCAATCACCCACATTACTACATGTTGCAGCTCCAGGTTAAGTAGATTCTCAAATATCACTTCCATCTTTTTATAGCCTCCCTCAAGATATGTTTTATTCCAGATATAAGGCCTCTATATAATTAAAAGCCTCTTCGGAGCACATATCAAAAAACCTTTAGCAGATCTCCTTTAAAGAAAATCCAGCTAAAGGTCTCACAGCTTTGACCAGTAGTCAAAGGATAAAGCCAGGTATTAACAATACCGGTTGTTGGCTTTAATCTCCTATCCAGGCAGTTACTCCCCTTTAACAATTCTTCTCAATATGATACATTATATCACCTTTTCTGTTAATAAGCAATAATAATCGTTTCAGTTCACCATGGCACTTCCGTATGCCAGTATTCCAGTACTGTCAGGTACAATTCATAAGCCTCAATTGTTGTACTCAAAAAAGAAAAAAACATAAATACTATAGATGTTCTATAACCTGTTCACAATCATTCAACTAATATTAAAAGACCTGTGCTCTTTTGAAAGCACAGGTCCTTTATTTCAATATTTAAACAGAAATTACTGCAGTTGACAGTAGAATTTTTCCCAATCTCCTGCTACCCTTTCTCTGTTGGCATATAGCTTTATTGGGTCTGTACCCTTAAGGGAGTCAGCACAGAGGTATCTGAAGTTATGAACACTCAGAAGTGCGATAGTACCGTCTCCATTATTCCTCCACTGGAATCTCTCCCGGTTATCCAGTATTTCTTTGCCATTTGAAATGGTAACAAAAGTGGTTCCTCCATCTGCCCTTACCGGTGTGTCTCCAGAAGAAACCCTTAAATACTGGCCAGTACTTACAGATTTCAAGGCGACCAGGCCGCTTCCTGCATCTTCTACGATAAACCATTCCCATTCTTCAGCCCTGTCTTTATTAGCACATATATCATAATTGCTATTGTTACTGCTTATATATTTACCATTACTCACAGACTTTAGTGCTATAGTACATCCTATGGGAGCATCACATACCTCAACATAGAACTGGACTTCAGGATAAGGTCTGCTGCCGCCGCCAACATTATAAATTCCTTGATCGTAATTCTTATATTCTGCTAATTTATACATATATTTGCTCCTGATGGAGACCGAGCCTCCGTTCCAGACCCATTCCCATAAAGCGCGGTCATCCAGATTCTTCCCCGGATCATTTACCAGGATAGGACCGTTTTCAGTATATTTCCAGTTTTTGTTGTTTATCGTACTTTTAATCCTTACATACCTATCATAATTATCACCCGGTATAGGCTCTATAACAAACTGTTCCCAAGGGCCTAAGTTATTACTATAGGCATATAATGGCCCGTTTTGTGATGAATTAAAATCTGCACGTACATATTTGTTGTTAGCCATAGACCTGAATGTTACATTCCTTTCAGGAGGTAATACATTATAGGGATATCTCCGGATAAAGCGGAAATAGTTCAGATTGAAAAGATATTCTGAACTTCCTTTAAAAACAAGGGTAATATCCTGTGGGCCGGAAAGCTCATGATTGTTCTTAATATCACAGCTTACTGTCCGCCAATTCTGCCAGCCGCCGGTATTGGGGACAGATACAGTACCCAACAGCAAACCATTTTCATTCCCTTTCCTTATTTCAATAGTACCTCCACTATATGGTGATGCTACATTTATTTCAAATTTACCGCAGGTATAGGGTTCTCCAAAGTCAAGTTGTTTATAAAGCAGCCAGTCACCGTTTTTAATATAGCCTACGTTTTTCCCAAGCTCTCCACCCTGAATATCCTCCAACTGTATCCCTGATGAACTTTTCTTTTTATTAAAGAATTGTGCCTTGATCCTGCTATAGGCACTGGTACCGACCCCTATCCTGAATTCATCACCGGTAACTTTGACTGGATTCATCTTAATACCATTATAAGTAAGCTCAGTTACACAGACACTGCGTTTTTCTGTAGTATAATTATTGTTGGAATCCGGACCTGATAAATCACAGTTGTGGAAAAAAGCATACCATTTCCCATTATACTCTACAAATGATTGATGATTTGTCCAGCCCGTTACTTCAGGTATTACTTCACCCATATGTTCCCATTTGCCATTTAAAAAGTCACTTTTATTTCTGGCAATTGAATAATGAATTGTACTCGTTTCATTAATATTGCTTCCAGTAGAATAGGAAAAATAATATATGCCGTCTTTCTTATGAACCCAGCAGGCCTCAAACCAGTAATCTATTCCATTTTTTATTTCCTTGATCTCTCCGTCAATTTCCTTCATATTGCTCTTGAGCTTGGCCCATTTGGGATATTTCAAATCACCATGGCCCTGTCCGCCCCAGAACAGATAAGCCTGCCCGTCATCATCTATAAATACTGCCGGGTCGACACTATCAGTTCCGGGAATTGGTTCCGGCTCAGCAATAAAAGGCCCGTATGGATTAGGACTGGTAGCCACTCCGATTTTAAACTCTCCCCTGGGATTATTTCTTGCATCTACTTTTGTAGTGATAGATGCAGGAAAATAGAGATAATAGGTACCGTTTTTATAGGCACAATCTGGAGCCCACATACATTTTTTAGCCCAGGGTACATCAAGCAGATGAAGGATTACCCCGTGGTCAACCCATTCCTTCAGATCACCGGAAGATGAAAATACATGATAGTCTTCCATGTTGAACCAGTCGGGATTATCCCTGTCATGTGAAGTATAAACATACACCCTGCCTTCAAATACATGAGCTGAGGGATCCGCTGTATAAACAGTTGTCACAAAGGGATTCAGTGCCAGGCATTCACAAACAAATAATAAAAAAATGCAAAAAGTGAGCAGGAATATCACTGATAACTTTTTCATTGGTTAACCTCCTTTAAATTTAAAAATTATATAGTTTTTTTTATTCAATCCCCTCCTTTTTTAAATGGCTATCATTATCCGGCCAGAACCATTAAAGATAATTTTCAATAATACTCTCTTCTTTCATTACTTCCATCAAATCATTAAAATAATTTGTCTTTACTGTATAATCCAGTTCCCTTAAAATCCTTTCCCGGGCCTCTTCAAAGGTCATAATCCTTTCATCTTCTTTACTGATAAGCTTGATGATGTGAAAACCCCGGTAGGTCTTTACTACATCGCTGATCTGGCCTGGCTCCAGTGCAAAAACAGCATCTTCAAAGACTCTGGCAATACTCATTTGCCCCTTAATAACTTCAAACCCTTCCGGTTTTGATGCAGTATCAGCAAAATAATCTACTGAATATTCCTTTCTCAGCTTTTCAAAATCATCCCCGGCTTTGAGCCTGTCCATGAGCTCATTGGCCAGCTGCCGCTGCCTTTCAACTATTTCATCACTATAGCTGTTTTCATTTTCATCTTTGGTAGGTATAATAATATGCTGTACAATGGCTTTAGCTGGATGAATAAAGGTCTTTTCATTTTTTCTGTAATAATCCAGCATCAACTCCAATGATGGTTCTACACCCTCGCTTACTTTTCGTTTTACTTCTTCCTTCAGTACCCCATATGTAAAGTAATTTACTCCATCCTGATAGGTGACCCCATATTTCCCCACTTCAGCCCTTAACCTGTCAATACCCCCAAAGCCTCTTACAGTGGAGTCCAGATACCAGTTGATCATCTCCTTAAGCCTCTCATCCAGCTCGATTCCATTCTCCCGGGCCAGCTGTGAAGCCAGAATCAATTCAACGCATTCATCAAATGCCTCTGTCTCCAGTTGCTTTCTCTCCTCAAAACTCAAATTAATATCTTCACCCAGCCTTTTCAGTCTGTATATATAACGTTCCCTGAAAAAGCGCTTTTTGATCTTTTCACCATTGACAGCTCCCACATACTCAGCCGGGTAATCAAAGAGTTCCATAGTTTTTTTAGTAAGGTCCTGGCTTGCCTCCAGCTCAAAGGATTCTGCCAGACACTTTAAGTGGACATAAAAGGTCTTCTCACAGATAACTGGCTCTATAAAAAGCAGTATCCCATCGAGCATGCAGATATAATCAGCAGGCTCAATTTTAAGACCAGATTTTTTTTCTTTCCCCCATTTATCAATGTTTTCTGCCTCAGGTATTTTACCGCTTTTAAGAAAATTAATTGTACCCAGTATGTCATCTATCTCATAAGTACAATTCAGGTAATAACAGATCTGTTCCACCGGGACATATATGTTTTCATTATAAAAAATGGTGTCAATATCGATCTCCAGACCATTT
This sequence comes from Halanaerobiaceae bacterium, assembly GCA_012521855.1. Taxonomy (GTDB): domain Bacteria; phylum Bacillota; class Halanaerobiia; order Halanaerobiales; family DTU029; genus JAAYLO01. Next base: position 5,164 of record JAAYLO010000032.1, on the reverse strand, counting down.
ATACTGACACTGACACTATTTAATTCTGCCGTCTGTGCTGAATCAGTAAAGAAACATCCCTGTATCAACAAACAGATGATTGATACTATGAACAATCCAGTAATGACTCTCTCTTTTCTCATTTCTGTCACTCCCATTTTTAGTTTCCTTTACTGGGTTAAATCTGTCAGGATGCTATTGTTAGAATAATCGTTATTTTTCATTGTTTTTATATTACCATTTTTTCCTTATGTATCAATCCTACTTTGGTAATATTTTCTATTTTTGTTATTATTTTATTGCACTGGCTAAAATAAAAAATGCCCGGTAAATTACAGGGCATTCGGCCTCATTCATTCCTTTTTGAGCTGCAACTTATCGGCAATAATCCTGATTTAAGCATCCTTATAATTATATATTTTTATAAAACTTACTGGCAGCTTCTCTTCCAGGTTTTCTAAATATTTTATCTCCTCTTCCATATTTTCAATATCCCCGTTATCTTTATAATAATGCATTAAAAAATAATGACCCATATATTGATTACATGGATCCTCATTATTTATTAAATTACTTACATCTGAAAAATTGATTTGAGAACAATTTCTGTATTTGTAATATGATTGAGCAATATTGAAAAAAGCTGTTTCAACCAATCCATACTCTTTGTTTTTCCTTATTTTCAACCACCTGGTGCCATCAGTCAGTACTCCGCCAATCCGCGGCAGAGGAATAAGGCACATAATTGAAACTCCAACAGCCATGGCTCCCAGCAACAAAAAAAATATTTTTGAAGAATACAAAAAAACAAATATAAATATCAAGCCGGACAATAACTGAACTATTGGTCCTGCTATTAGAATACTGGAAATTGTATTAATACTGATATTACTATTTTCAATTGGGGTAGTACCGGCAATACCACCCCAGAAAAGCGTGTTTTTTTCGATATAGAGCTTTATTTTATCATTTTCATCTCTCATCAATCCCAAAGGGCCAATTACAAGCATAAAAAACTTTAAACCATTGCACAAACCTGCTATTACATGTCCGAGTTCATGGATAAGAGTAACCGTAAAATACGAGATTATACTCATCATTATAAAGATTAGAATATCTTTCAGCATATTTGTACCCCTTTTATTTATCAGGCTTCATCTTCTTTTTCTTCAAGTCTTTTTATTCTGTTTTCCAGGGCTTTTATTTTCCTCATAATCTCTTTATTTGTCATATCCCCTCTAAATCTCTTGACGATCCACTCCGGTAAATTAAATAGCTCAACCAAAAGCAGAATAACCATGACACTGACAAGGATTTTGATGATATCCAGCATATTTCCCCCCCTTTCTGATCAATGTTTTAATCCCTGCTAAATGGCTTATAAATTCCATAAATCAATAATCACATTTCATGTGAATATTATACCAGAATTTTTTATAATATAAAAGCAAAACACCTATTATTTTCCATCATTTTCTCAATATCCCTAAAAAAATCCCGGTACACAGTTCTATACACCGGGATTTTTTTACCAGAAAAGGAAGGGCTTATAATAAAGATTAATCATTACAGGAACAATTGCCTTCACTTTTGCTGTAAGGACAGCCGATACATTTTGCGCCTCTTCTCTTTTCAATAACAATTTTGCTTACTGCCGCAACAACAATTCCCAGAATTATAAGTGATACTATTATATTAGCCATATTTACCTCCTAAGCACTTAATGCCAATTTCTCAGCAGCTTTTTGATTACCTTTTTTTACAAGATAAGCTGTACAGGCAATCATGGCTGCTACTGCAGCCAGGCCTGGCAGAAAGCCATTACCCGGTGCACCGGTTGTGAGCAATGTACCGATCTGATAGGTAAGAAATGAAACAGTATATCCCATACCAAATTGGAAGGCGATAGCTCCCCACAGCCATTTTTTATTTTCCATCTCAGAATTCATGGCACCAATTGCTGCAAAACACGGTGGTGTAAATAAGTTAAACATCAGGTATGATAATGCTGCTACTGATGTCAAACCCATAATCCCAGCAACACTGGCACTGCCTGATACAAGTACAAATTCCTCCAGATCAATAAAATTCGTAATCCCATAGACTACTGCCAGAGTTCCGACTACATTCTCTTTCGCAATAAAACCTGTGATGGAAGCTGCCGCTAACTGCCAGGCGCCAAATCCCAGAGGTATCAGCAAAACAGCGAATGGTGATGCAATAGCGGCCAGAATGCTGGTACCCTCAGTGCCTTCAGCATCCAGCTGGAACTTCCAGTTAAATGTCTGCATGAGCTGTACTGCCATATTGGAGAGAAGTATAATGGTACCGGCTTTAATGATAAATGCTCTGGCCTGTGAAAACATGGAAATAACAGCCCTTTTGATAGATGGGACTCTATACTCAGGCAATTCCATGATAAAAAACGACCTTGAATTTGCTTCACCGGTTATTCTTGAAATTACCAGGGCACTGACAACAATTATACAAATTGCCATGAAATACATGGTTGTCCCCGCCCAGGGTGCTTCATCGAAAAAGACACCTGTAAATAGAGCAATAACAGGCAGTTTGGCCCCGCAGGGCATAAAAGGTGTTAACATGACAGTAGTCCTTCTCTGCCTTTCATTTTTAATTGTTCTGGCGGCCATAACTCCCGGAATAGCACAACCTGTACCAATAATCATAGGTATAATTGACTTGCCGGATAATCCAATCCTTTTAAAAAATCTGTCCATTACAACAGCAACACGGGCCATATAGCCGCAATCTTCAAGTAAAGCCAGCAGAAAAAATAATACCATGATAAGCGGCAGAAAACCTACAACAGCACCGACGCCTCCGATGATACCATCTAAAAGAATAGCCTTGAGTACAGGTGATACCCCGTCAAGCAACACTTCAGCCCAGGCATAAAATCCATCTATCCAGCCGACAAAAATATCAGCTAAAAGAGGCCCTATATGTACCTGCGAAATAGAAAAAACTGCCCACATAACTAATGCAAAAAAGGGAATTCCAAGCCACTTATGAGCCAGTATTCTATCAGCCATATCCTGCCTGGTCTGACGGTTACTGCTCACCTTTCTCTCTTCTACTTCTTCAACAATGCCCTTTACAAATTCATACCGCTTTCTATCCATGGCTTCAACTGCACTTTTGTCAGTCATATCTACTCCTGTGCCGTCAAATGGTGCTGCCTGCTTCCTGCCTTTAGCATTTACTATTGCAGTGATAAGATTATCAAGACCATTGTTTTTGCTTCTGGTGGAAACTGTTTCAACAACCTGGCAGCCCAGTTTCTCTGATAATTTTTCTATATCTATCACAGTCTCTTTTTTCTTTGCCAGGTCACTCTTATTCAGGGCTATCACAACAGGAATATCGAGTTCCAGAAGCTGGCTTGTAAAAAACAAACTCCTGCTTAAGTTTGTTGCATCAACAATATTTATAATAACATCGGGGTTTTCATTTTTTACAAATTCCCTCGTTATATTTTCTTCTGTTGTAAAAGGAGACATAGAATATGCCCCTGGAAGGTCTACCACAATTATATCTTCATTTATTTTATTAATGCTTTTTTTTATCCTTCCTTCTTTTTTCTCAATGGTCACTCCCGGCCAGTTACCGACACGTTCAACCCTGCCGGTAATTGCATTAAATAAAGTTGTCTTCCCGCTATTCGGATTTCCTGCAAGCGCTGCCCGCATAATTTATTATCATCTCCCTCTTTTTCCTGACAAATAACATTAATTACATTTATCGATAATAATAACTTCAGCTAAATCTAAATCAATACTGTATCTTGCATCCTTTATAGAAATAATATAATTATCGCCGAGTACTGATATTACTGTCACCGACTCCCCCTCATAACATCCAAGGGTAAACAAAAAATTTCTGAGTTCGTGATCAGTACTTCGGACTTCCTTAATAATATATTCCCTGTTAATTTCAGCTTCTGTCAAATTTGTTCTTTCCTTATTACTTCTTTCAACTCTCATATCCGCTATTGGTATATTGCGGCTATATACACAATCCATATCTCACCCTCCCGGGAGTATAATATTTTTCATTTGCTTATCTGCTTTTTAGGGAAACCTAAATTAAATACAAAAAAAACCGTGTGATAAGTAAATAATGGAATTGGAATTGGAATTGATAATCATTTTCAATTACTATTATACGTAATTCGTTATTCTTATACAATAATAAAATAAGAACAAAATGGGGGATTACTTCAAATTATAATAAACTAATGAAGGAATGCTGATTATTTCGTGCATTTTCGCCTGTTTCCTATTCTTCCGGCCTGTCATTTCCCTCAATTATTCTATTTGCACAACTTTTATCCAGATCACCATCAGCAAGGGCAATAAGATATTTTATCAACTGTTTCATTGTGAGATGTTAACAGCTCTTATTCCCGTGAAAAGTCCACTTCAAAACTTCTCGTCACAATTTCCAGGTATTCATCAAAATTTCCCTCTTCACCGCTGACCATAACTGCCGAGAAATGAATTGTATAACGGCCTTTGTCATCGGTTTTAGTTATGAAAAAGTTTTTCTGTTTTATCCCGCTGAAAGCTTTATCATTTGTTATCACTTCTACATCTACTGTTGTCACCAATACTGGAGTATTTGCAACATATATTATATCTGCTTTTTCAACACCGGTTTTATTTTTATTGTCCACCAGTCTTTTTTTCATTTCCTCTAAATATGCCCTGTCCGTTTTGGAATCCTTCATAAAAATATTAATAGATATGTTTTTATTCCCGTTATTTGCCAGGAGATAATAAAAATAATCCTGTTCAAAAACCCAGTTTTCTTCATATGGCAGAACAAATGCATAATTGTAAAAAGGGCTGGTTACGGCCATAAAGCCTTCTTCTTTAGCAGGCATTACATAAATTCCTATGTCTTCATCATAAATTTCCTCACCGGTGAAGATAACCCTGCTCTCTGCATTGACAGACATTGAACAAATAAATACCAGCAGAATAATCAATAAAGACTTTCTCATTATACACAGCTCCTTTCTTTTTTATTCCACTAATAACCGTTTTTGGAATCCCATTTTTCATATTCTGCAAAAATAAGGAATCTCCTGCTGAAATAACAGTAAATTCTATAATATGATCCTTCAATCGATAAATAAAAACGGGGAAAAGCAATAGTATAC